>JAMPHJ010000070.1 GCA_023663465.1 Muribaculaceae bacterium
ACGAAAAGTGATTGAACCTTCAAAAAGTGATTGGAAACTATATAGGGAGAAAGTTGGTGAATGGCAGGAACATTATATGGAGAATTTGATAAAGGAATATGCCGGCTATTTAAACAGTGATCTTCCAGCCTCCGTTAAATTTTGGGAATTGGAAAAAAGAATCAAGAGAGATAGAAAAGCGGTGGGTGTATGTATTGAATTAAGAAAATCAAATATGTTTTGGAATATCGCCAGTCTGATTCATGGTAATGTTATCTCAATGAATGATATTGAAGAATTTAGCGATGAGTTGAAAGAAACGGTAACATTAATTTTGAAAGAATGAAAATTATGTGTTAAAAAATTTTGAGATTTATCAGATAAACAGAAACTGGGGAAATCTTGTATGGATTTATATAGAAATAGCAAGTGTTAGTTCCGTTTGGCGCGGAATGGATTGTTATAATCATAAAAAGGTTATTTTATGGCATTCACCTGAAGCAGTTGTTTATGATGGAAAGGTTTCCGGTAGATCTGCAACTGTCCTTTTGCAGATGGAAGACATGTTGTACGCAAGCATATGATAGCATTGTATTTTACAGCGGAGCTCAAGGCTGCAAAGGATTTTCTGAAAGAAGTAGATAAAATACCAGAGATATTGAAGCACAAATTTAGATGTTAAAGTAAACAAAGCATAAGAGGTGTTTTTATGGATAATAATTATAAACTACTTAAGGATATTGTAGGATTCTCATATGTTATAGGCAGTTACCAACGTGGCTATAGATGGGATGAAGTAAATGTGAGGGAATTATTAGAAGATATTTATGAAAATAAGTTGATTGAAGATTATTCATTTTCAAAATCTGATTTTATGGATGAGAATGAAGTAATTACTGAATTAACTAAACATATTAGAGATACGGAGTATTGCCTTCAGCCATTGGTATTAAAGAAAAACGGGAATAGTTATAGCGTTATTGATGGACAACAGAGATTAACAACGCTGTATATAATTTTAAAAGCGTTATGCTCAGTATCTGATAAAAAATTTCCGGATAAGTTTTCAATTGAATATCGCTCACGAAATAAATCAAAGGAATTCTTACAGAATTTATCAGATATTTCAGAGAGTTCAAATATTGATGCCGCGTATATTTTACAGGCATACAAGTGTGCTAAAAAATGGTTTATAGCACAAAATAAATCTTTTATTGCCTTATTAGATGAGAACTTTGTTGAATGCGATGAGAGTAAATTGGTGAGTGCATATGCAACATATCTTTATCGTACTCTGCTTGTGAAAACTAAGTTTATTTGGGATGAAATTGATGAATCGTCTGCAGATATGAATAAAAAAGAACAGAAAATTTTTGCAGATAGAAATACTGGAAGATTGGAACTGACAGATTCTGAACTCATTAAGTCCTTATTTATGAATCCGGAGTATTACGGAAAAGGTGGTGTAAATGTAAAAGATCGCCAGACTCTGATTTCAGAGCTCTGGGATATTTATGAAAATGAATTGCATAATGATGAGTTGTGGAATTTTTTGCCGATAAGCGATGAGAACAGAGAAGAATATAGTTTGTTAACAAGAATGGACGCTATTTTTCTTTTGTTGACAAAGAAAAATAAAATAGAAAGAAATCCTTATGAAGAAAATTCACTTTTCAAGGCAGTAAAGCATTGGATTGATAAAGGCATGAGTGTATCAAAAGTTTGCGATTCAAAATATGATGAAGCTGCATCAAAGGTGATGATATCTTCCTGGCGGGAAGTCTGTGATTTGTTTGATGGAATGAAAGAATTGTATGGCAGTAATGAAATATATAATCTGCTTTCTTTGCTTAAAATGATTGAGGGGGACTTAGATAAAATACTTGATAAATATTTGGAAGTCTTAGGGACTGCCAAGAATAAAAGAATTGATTTAGTGAAAAAAGCTATATGCGATGTTTTATTTAGTAAAGGCGTTTCCATTACGGTTAAAAATGTGAGATTTCCTGAAAGAGATTTGATTAGAAAAATCCTTGTTGCGCATAATGTGGCTATTATGAATTCATCCAATCCAATTAATCGTTTTGGATTTCACTTCTTCGATGAAATAAAGGGAAAGTGGGATATTGAGCATATTTATTCGACAAATGAAGGATATATTGCGAAAGCCCCTATTGAAGAAAAGGTAAAACTTCTTCACATTTTTAGCGAGCGAAAAAATAATACATATATGAAATATATAGAAGCCTTGTATGGTAAAAATATTGAAGAATTGCAAGGTGAGATGGAGGATAAAGATTTTAGCGATCAATGTTTTAAAAATTCAAGAAACCGCTATGATATGTATTTTGATATATGGAGATATGTTAAATTGAGAGAATATACAAGGGAATTGCTATTTAAGTATAATATTAGCGATAAGATTGCGGTGATTCTTGAGAGTGAACACTTCGATACAGACGCAAATGATTTCCTGCATAATGAAGAATATGATGACCAAGAAGTTTGTATGTTATTTAGAAGTGAATATCTGTATTGGGATCAAAATATTGATGCTGAATACTGTAGGCATAAACAAAATGGGACAGATACTATTTTATGGCATGGTACGGAAATAAAAATTACAGATCCGGCAGTTTTCTGGAGCGATGATATAGAAGAAAAAAATGTTAAATCTAATTTTATAAGAAATTATTACAGAGAATTGTTAAGTATTGTTTACGATAATACAGGAATATCTGCTCAGGACATAAGCTTTAGTAATCATGGAAAGAAAAAGGACGTTATTGTAGATGATACCAACAGGGAGAAAATTAGAGCCTTTTTACGGGGGACTAAAGAGCGTATAGAAGAAAAAATACATTTATTCTTTAGAAAAGATGAATCAATAAATCCGGAAAACAACGTATTGGGAGTTCAAACCGATTACACAACATTTGCATCGTTTATAAATGACAATTCTATGGGGAACATGATGCTGTTACCTGTTGAAATTAACAGAGCTGGGAAATATAGAGACGTGAATTTTAGTGGCAAGAGAAAATATGTTGTTGATAAAGGAAATGTATTTTTACCTGTTGCCACATCAAATGTATTGATGGGAAAATACATTGATCTGGAAAGTTCGACGGAACAGTGGCTCATGAATGAACGAAAAGAATACTTGAATGATATGGTTTTAACGATGAGTGAGTATTATGGAAAGGAATAATTGGTGTGAGACAAGTAGATAATTTTCAAAAATTAGCAAAAGATAAAAAAATAGTCATTCCCATAATTCAACGGGATTATGCACAGGGAAGAAATAATCCGAAAGCGATTATGGTTCGAAATCGTCTGATTGATGAGTGGATAGATATTTTGCAAGACCAAAATCTGAGAATGGATTTTAATTACATTTATGGTAATGAAGATAGTAATGCGTTTTATCCGGTAGATGGGCAGCAAAGATTAACCTCGCTATATTTGCTGCATTGGTATTTAGCTCAAGCGACTAATAATATCGAAGATATTAATGAGTGGCAATTTGATTACAAGACGAGAAATTCAGCTTCTGAATTTTTTGCATTTTTGCATGAAACAAAAAAATCAAAAGAGCTGTTTGATATATTAAGCTCAGATAGCAAGGAAGATGAAAAGCAGACATCCATCAGAAATGAAAGCTGGTTTAAGTCCAAATGGGAAAATGACCCTACAGTTGTATCGTGTATTAATTTTCTGTGTTTGTTAGCAGACAAACTCAGTAAACATCGGAGCTATTTTGATTCGTTTTGGAATAGATTAAAAGATGCAGACCAGCCCGCAGTATATTTTACCTGCCTGAATGAGTGTGATGATGGATATGCGGAAATAGATGCAGCAAAAAAATATACAAGAATGAATGCAAGAGGAAAAAGGCTCACTAATTTTGAAAATCTAAAGGCCATGATAGACGAGATTGAAATGAAACATATTAGTGAGTTACGCTATTGTATTGCCAGCGATGATGAAGATAAAGTAAATGATACAATTTCGTGGGCATATGACAGAAATTATATAGACTGCTTTTATCAGAGTCTGCAAGAGAAACCTTTGATTGAAAAGACAAAGATGATCAATGACGAGAGTGAAAAGTGGTTCAAACTTGTCTATTATGTGTATGCCTTAGTGAATATGCGTGAAATACCAAGGGATTTGATTCAGGAAACAGAGAATAATAATGAAAGTTATGAGGATATTATTTATAAAGTAAGCCAGGCTCGGATAAGTGATGATAAAATAATTGATTACTTATATATGGTGAAAGCTATATTTGAAGTGCTTTGTAATAGCGGTGATAAAGTTGCGTGTAGATATGATTTTTTCGATATTAAGGACCCGCAAAAAAGAAGAGAAGCAATAGCATTTATTTTACTTGTTTGTGGATTATGGGATAAGAATAATCAAAAGAATGATAATGAAAAAATTATTAATAAATGGAATCAGTTTTATAATGCATTGATTGACTTGGATTTTGAAGAATGGCAAGTGAGTGGAGAGAAGGAGTTTGCATCAATATTGTCTAATATGGTTGACGGTATTAAGGCGACTTCATCGAAATCGATAGATGAATATTTTATAGTTAGCAACTTTGATAATAATAATCCTTTTGGCATAAATAATGCTATCTTAATTGATATTAAATGCAGAATAATTGAGCGTAAGATAAAGTCTAAACTTATCTATGAAGGGATTCTGACTGAAGAACGCATGAACCAGGTATGTTTTGGAAAGCGGAGATGGGGATATTTGTTTTACATCTGTGGCTGGTTAACGGATTGGAAATTAGATGATTGGACTGCAAGGAGACTTGATAACCTGGAAAAGATTAAAGAGTATATTAATTTTATATCCATTAACGGTTCGGTAGAGAGTTTAATTAGCACAAGAGAATCAAAGGTAGTATATGCATATTCGTCACAATATGACCAAACTAATAAGCGTTTAAATAGTGCTGATGACATAGATAAGTGCAATAATGAGCATATATGGAATAATTCATACTTAATATGGCAGGATGGTGAATTTGGCCGTTTGGACGAAAAAAAGAAAAAACAGTTGAGTCACTTCAAAGTAATGTTGGATTTGCTTCTTGAATATAGGGAAAATAACGGGATAAAAGACGGAATGCTGATGGGAGAATATGCAAAAGCTATCAACAATTATTTTGATAATATTAAAGGATATGAAACTTGTTGGTTAAGGTTTGCAGTACAGTATGAGGATGGAGGACGCGAACTTTTATCTTCGGAACTTGAAAATGAGAACGGTGTCGTAAAAGTAAAAAATGTTCCAGTAATTCTTAAGGCTTTCCTGGTAGAGAATGGCTATTTGTATGTGGATAAAATTAGCCGTTTAAAAGACTTTAATAAAAAGTGTAATTATTTTACTGCAGATGATAGGAAAGTGTTATATTCCCAGACTGAAGCGACCTGTACGTTTGCGCCTGATTCAGACAATACCGGAAAATATCAACATTCACAAAAAACTGCGTGGGGATGGGATTTATCCGGAAATGTTGTAAACAGAAATATGGATTTATTCTATCGGGCATATTTGAATTTATCCGATATAGGGGAATCTATAAAAAATAATTTTTGGTCAGTTGATATATCTAAAGAGCAGTATGTTATTAAAGTATATGAATATGAAATAGACGGAATCAAGGATGGAAAATTATCCATCCATATAAAAGAAGCAAGTATTGATCAAAATATACTTATTCAGACAGAAAATAGTATAAAACAATGGGATAGCAGATTTGATACTGTTTTGAAATCACCAACTAAAACAGGAAATTATGATCAGTGGATTGAATTATGGAATGATGATTATATAACGGCCTTTGGTGGTTCCTTTGTTCAGGGGGATGTTATATATGATATAAATGGAGGACAACGACCAAGAAAAAATTGGAGTGAAATTATTAAGGTTCCATCACTTGTATGGAGTGAAAGTACAATCGATTTTTAAGTACATCGGTTTACAACTTTTCAGGCGGAAAGAAAGCAAATACAATTATCCTGGAATCTTATAGGATATATTACGGGCTTGCTGAATGAGAGGTTTTCTATGGATACAGTTTCCTTATTGCTTACAACCTATAATTCTCTTGAGAATCTGCCGGTTACCTTTGAGGGAATACGGCAGCAGACCTATCCCCGGATACAGGTCGTTATCGTGGACGGAGGCTCGACGGATGGAACGGTGGCTCTGATAGAGGAATTTGCCGGACAAGCCGCGGAAAACGGCTTGGATGTGAAATGGATTTCCGAGCCGGACAAGGGCTTGTACGACGCCATGAATAAGGCATATGGCATGAGCAGCGGGGATATTATCGCAGTCTGCAATGATTATCTATGTGAAAAAAATGCGGTTGCTCTGTTTGTAGAGGCAATAGAGAAAAAAGGTGAAGGGTGTGTGGGCGCACATGCCGATTTGGTTTATGCAGAAGGGGACAAAGTAATTCGGAGCTGGCATATGGGGGAAGGGGACATCAGCCAGGGATGGATGCCGGGGCATCCGGCGCTTTTTTTAAAGCGTGAAATTTATGAAAAATACGGCTTATATGACCTCAGTTACCGGTGTGCGGCGGATTATGAGTTTATGGTGCGTTTTCTGAAAGATAAAAAAAATACGCTTGCCTATGTGCCAAGCGTATTAATTTCTATGTTTTATGGCGGAACGAGCAATGCGGGGCTGCGCAATTATCTGGTCTCTTTTAAAGAGGGATATATGGCATTGCGCAAAAACGGCGTCAGGCATCCGCTTATCATTACGCTGAAACGGACATGGAGGGTTTTGCTGCAGTTTAAAACAGTGACTTCCACCATATCAGTGATTTGCTTTTAATCGTAAAATTAATTTTCTTCGTGCCGCCGTAGTTTGCACCGGTTCCTTTCAGGGTGACGGCGGCTTTTCCTTTCTTGGTATTTCCGACATAACTGTCAGTTAAGATGATATAGTCTTTTCCCTCTTCCAGTGTCTGTCCGTTCAAAGTGACAGTGATGTCATTTCCGCTCAGTGTGACCGCCCTGCCGTTATCGTAGATTTTTGCAGCGGTCTGTTTGACTTTGGCTTTGGAAATGTCCGCCGCCATAATATGATATACGACGGATTGGCTTGCGGAGATTCCCTCGCCCGCATAGGCGCCTAGTCCGGTGACGCTGACGCGGATAGCGTCACCGACATTCGGGATATCCGTATCCGGGATTTCTTCCCCGGCGCTGCGGATGATGGGATTTCCGTCTTCATCAAGCAAAGGGCTGCCGTCTGCGTCATATAGGGCAGTCTGGTTTTCGTAAGTATAGCGCAGCGTTTTCTCATAATCTTTTCCCGCCTGTAATTTCTTCCCGTTCTTATCCGTCAATGTGACGCTTGTTTTATAAGCGCCGGGTTTTGCTTTGTACAGGATATCTTTGGAGCTCATCTGGATTTTGGCATCATCCGAGAGTCTGCCGTCGGTAATGGTGAAAACGCCTGTCAGGGTGCCTTTGTAATTGCCCTTTCCTTTGATGGTGATAAGGGGCAGTCTCGGATTTTCCACGCCTTCGGTATTCACTTGCGCGGTGACGGCATTGTTATATTTATAACTGATGGTATAGTCCGTCTGGTAGCGCAGCTCGTTGCCCTGATAGAAGATGGAGGAAACGATGGGTTTCGTGCCGCCTTTCATATAAGGTACGGTAATTGCTTCCAGGGAAGCGGCGGGTTTTGCCTTTCCTCCTGTGCTGTCGCTCTTATAATCCTCTACGGAATCATAATAGAGCAGGGATATGTCCGATGGGGCAGCCTGGCTAAAATCCGAGGCGTTTATTTTAAAAGTTTTCTTTTTTGTGCCGCTATATTGGTTGACGCCTTTCATAATGACGGTCGCGGTGCCCGCTTTATTGATTTTGGTGTAGGAAATAACATAATCCACTGGCTTGCTTGTCTTAGCGCCATCCGCTGCGATGACTTCCGTGGTGGCGGGAGGAGTTTTACCGGTATCTTCAATGCCGGTTAATACGACGCCGTTTAAAGTCAGGGACAGATTTTGCTGTTTGACGTCTTCTTCCCGTCCGGTATAGGTTTTAGGCTCTACGCCGCCTATCACCGCTTTAGCAAGGGATGTGCCAGTGATTTTGAAGGTGATGCTTTTGCTGCCGGTATAGCCGCTTCCTTCCACTGCCGTAATGGTGGCAGTTGCCGTGCCGATGGCGAGGTTGTTGCGATAGCTTACGACATAATCGCCGCTTTGTCCGCCGTCGGCGCTTTTTTGCAGCGGTTTTTTCTTGTAAGTAACCGTCAGTTCGGGTTCCATGCCTACGCCGGCATCCTGATTGATTTGGTCAGCGTCATAGGGCTGGTTCGGGATTTTGGCAATGCTGACTTTACTTAGGAATACTTTGGCGGTAATGGTTTCATATACAGTGAAAGAACCGCCATAGCCGCCCTTTCCGGTTACGATGATGGGGTAAGTTCCCGCTTTCTGGTAAGCGCCCGTGCCCGTCTGGGGATAGGTCAGCGTATAGTCGGTATTTTTCTTTAGTTTTTTGCCGTTACGGTACACGACGGGACTGCTTTTGATGGTCTTGCCCGTGTAGGCGGTGGTGATAGAATCCGCAGTAATGTCCGAATCCGTTAAAGGTTTGGGCAGGATGTTAAAAGTAAGGGTCTGGGCGCCGGTATAGTTGCCTTTTCCTTTGATGGTGATGGTAGGGACTTTCGCGCCTTCTTTGTTGACACTTTTATTGTTTTTATAAGAAACGGTATAGTCTTTGTTCAGGACGAGCGGCGTCTGCGCTTTGTAGGTTTTGCCGCTATCCATATCTTCATAGGAAACGCTGTCAAATACCTGGACGACAGGTTTGATGGCGCTGCCGGTATAGATTTGATCTCCTACCGGAATCGCGTAGAATCCCTGCCCCTGCTGCTCATAGTAGGGGTATAAAACGGTTTCTTTGCGGTATATGGGTGTTTCGTCGGTAAAAAGGCTGCCGGTGCCGTCTTTGCCCGTGTAGTAGCCGATAAAGATTTCATCCGCCAGAGTGTTTTCTGAATCGCCGCCCTCGCCTGTACCGGGACGGATGGGAAATTCGTCTGCGGCAATCGTTGCGCCGTAAGCGGCGGAAATTTTCTTATCTTTCGAGGAATCGCCGTCCCGGTCCTTGAAAATCACGGTACAGGATTCCACGGTTACGGTATGGGTGTCATGATAACCGCCTATGGAAGCGGTGATGGCTGCGGTTCCTTCGCCTTTCCCGGATACGCTTCCGCTTGTTCTGGAAACAGTTGCGACACTTGTGTCAGAACTTTCCCATATGACAGTTGTGTCGGAAGTGGTATCTTTCGGGTAATATTCCGCGGAAAGGTTGATGCTCTGTCCTACGAACAGGGTATCGGGATTATTTTCCGTGAGAAATTCTATTTTATAAATGGGCGCAATGACTGTTACGATACACTTCGCCGTTTTATTTCCTGCTTTGGAGGCTTTTGCCGTAATGGTCGCCTGACCTGTGCCAACGGCTGTTACGACGCCCTCTTTTACAGTCGCGACTTTGTTATTAGAGCTGCTCCATGTAATGGTTCTGTCCGAAGTGGTGTCAGCCGGGTCAAAAAGGACTTCCAGAGTCGTCGTGGAAGTATTTGTTTTCTTTTCTTCTTCCGAAAGATGGGAAGCGTCTTCTTCCACAACCACGGTGTCCGGGCGGCGCAGCGTCACGGTTTCCATGTTCAGTGTAATCTGTTTAAGCGGGATGGTAACGGTAATCGTACAGCTTACTTCCTGCTCATCATAGACAGCGGTTATGACAGCAGTGCCCGCAGCGAGGGCAGTAATTTTTCCGCCTTCTGCGGTTGTTTCTACTTTGGCAACAGAAGGGCCGCTGCTGCTCCAGGTTACGCTGTTTCCATTCAGGGTCGTGCCATTTACGGAAGCAGTCAGAGTTAGCGTATCCCCTTTATTCATGGACGCGTTTGCTTTGTTCAATTTCAGCTCCTGTCCCGGCATATTGTTGAAGACGGGAATTTTGAAGACAAAGGCAGAGTTTAAGCTTCCTGCATTCGTATACATTTTCTTCGTGGTGGAAGACTCGCTTGCCGGCGCCTGGATATTCTGCATATATTGGTGCGCGTATAAACCATAAGGGGAGCTGGAATTTACATTAAATTTTTCCAGATAGATGGTATCCTGTCCTTTCAGGATATAATTGTTGCCGATGGTCGCCGCGCCGCCTTCCAGGGATTTATAGCGGGTATTCCAGCCTTCCTTTTTGGCTCGTTCCAAGCCTTTTTTAATCTTTTCCTCGGTGGAAGAGCCGTTTACACCCACGTTAAAATAATTGTAGTATCCTTCATAGCCGGGGTAAGTGCCGGAAATCAGACCGGAGGTTCCCTGCCCCTGTTCCTGATAGACACGGGAAGCTAAGTGAATCGGACTCAGTTTCCGGGAGGAGCCGATTTCATGGAATGCCTGTGCATAAGTCCGTCCCTTGCTATCGCCCGGCAGGGCGCCTTTCATGAAAGTAGAAGCTAAGAAGGACTGTATCGCGTCAACCGTATGGTAAGAACTGTTGTAGGTAAGCTGTTCAAACTGGAAAATATAAGTTTCCGTCAGGAAATTGCAGGGGTTGATATAATAAGCAACCGCCTCTTTTTTGGCATAGTACCAGCCGCTTTCTGACGGGCAGGGGTCGCCGACCCAGCCTTTCTGGGCATTGCTTGTCGTGTTCTGTATCAGGCTCTTTTCGCCCATTTCATTGTTGACGACTGTATTGAAATCAAGATTTGTATTCATCGGGACGAAAATCCAGTTCGGATGCGCCGCTTTTAGCTTGGACAGCGCACTCTGATAGCCCGCAGGAAACTGCGCCACATCCGCATAAGAAGCGGAATATGCGCTGATACGGTTAGCGGAAAAAGAAAAACTGCCCCGATTGGATACTAGTTTCGTCCGATAAGTCTCTTCCCATGCCCGCCAGTCTTCGTCCGCATATGCCAGATACTTTTGCGCAATATAGCCTTCCATTTCTGCGCCGGATGCCCAGAAACTGGCAAAATACCAGATTTCATTTTCCAGTATCGCTATATCGTGCAGATATACGGTGTGCCCGCTTTCCAGATTCGCCACGATGGAGCTTCCTTCATCGGGCTGGCTGCGTACAGAATAGGCGTCCGTCAGATAGATTAACGCCATCAGATTTTTTTCAGTGGCAAGCTGGCGGAAAGATTCTTCCGCCTCGGCGATATCGGCTGCTTTTGCCGCATCTGCCTCATTTTCTGTTTCCAGAGAGGTTTCTTCTTCTGGTAGGTCTTCCGTATCCGCATCTTCGGTTAAATTTGTGTCGTTATCGTCTTCTATGATATCCGTGTCATTATTGTCTTCTGTGATGTCCATGTCCTTATCATCTTCTGGGGTATCCGCTCCGTTATCGCCTTCCGTGATATCCGTATTCTTATCGTCCCCGGTAGTATCCGCCGGGTCTTCTTCGTCCGGTAGCTTTGTATCGCTGCCAGAGGGCTCATCAGAACCGACGCCACTGTCATTTCCAGATACACTGCTGGAGCCGGCTTTTAAGATGGAAGAGCCATTTCTCAAGGAATTTTCAGAATTATCGCCAGAAACGACACCGGTGTCAGTAGTGCCTATTGCTGCCACCTGTATCGTATTTGTGCCAAATAGGATAGAAATAATAAGACAGTAGGAAATTACTTTATATAGTCTGGGTATCTGTTTGTGTGCTGCGCTTTTTTTCATAAAAATCCTCCAAATGCCAGAACCGTATTATCGAAACGCCGTAAGAAAAACAAATGTCCGCCATGCAGCCGTTTGTTTTCCTTCTTGCGTCTATTGTAACTCATAAAAAGAAGGGGTTTCAACAGGTTTTTGTTGGAAAGAGCCGATTATTCCTGATTATTTAGAAAGCGCACGAATTGCGCGAGACTTTTTCTTTTTTCCGGATCCAGTTTTTGGATGTCATAAACAATTTCATGCAGAGAGAGACCATCCAGATATTCCTGCGACAGGTTGGTATTCCCCGTATAAGGCGCGTTGATGCTGAGCAGATAATCGGTACTTACCTGATAAAGATGGGATAGTTTAACAATATGGTGCAGCGGGATTTCACGGAGTCCTAATTCATAATTAGAGTAGGTCTGTTGCGTGGTACCCAGGTATTTTGCGATATATTCCTGACGATAATTATGCGATTCCCTTAGTTCCCGTAGAAGTTCATTTGTCTGTTTCATGTGATAGTCTTGCTCCTTTCTCTGGAATCCCTGAAACTGTTATCCATATCCGCATTGCTTTGTAGTGGTCTGGATTTTCAAGTCTGAACCTACCTTGATTTGTTGTAAAATTAAGATAACACACAACGACGCGAAAATAAGGTTTTACAACATATACGCGTCATTAAATTGAAAATACAACGAAGGAGAAGCGTTAATCATTATCCTGATGCAGAAATCGAATATATTTTACCAGGTCTTTACGACCGGATTCACTAAGCGTCTGTATGTCGTAGACCATATCATGCATGGTGATATCGTCTATATAAGGCGCGTTCATATCCATATTGCCAAGGTAACTTGTATCGGAACGCAGCAGATAATCCGTGCTCACTTTATAATATTTGGCAAGGGCGGTTACTACCATGATAGGAATTTCACGCCGCCCGTTTTCATAGTTGGAATAGGTCTGCTGGGATACGCCGAGATATTTTGCGATGGTTTCCTGTTTGATGTCATGGTCTTCCCTTAAATCTCTGAGGATAGTATTTAATTTCTTCATAATTTCACATCCATAGCTTTACGATATCCATGTTTTTGACTAAGACAGCTCTGCAGGCTGCCTGTTGTTGTTACAGATATTAGCACACAACAAAATGTTGTTTGATGAATTACTGTAAAACGTAATAAAATAAAAATAACTACAATACAATGTTGTAAATGAAAAATTGGGATAACTAATGTTGTAAAATGAGAAAGGGCTAATAGTATATGCAGGAACCGGAAAATTATTTTGGCGGTTTTGGATTCTACAAAAGCGAATACGGGGTGTGAAGATGGACTATACAGGCGATGAATTATTGTGGATAGCAATCTGCGACGACGAGACAAAGAGCGTGATGGAAATTAAAGAAATCCTGATGGAAGGGGAGTTGGAACCGGGGGATTTCAAAATCTCTGTTTTCTCTTCCGGGGAAGAGCTGTTGAAGGCAAGCGTCGGCAGATACAATCTGCTGATTCTGGATATGATGCTTCCCGGAAAACATGGCAGGGATGTGGCAAAAGAATACCGGAGGGAAAATAAGGATGGTCTGATGGTATTCTGCACGGGCAAAAGTTCACCGATACCGGAAGATTTCAAAACGATGCCTTACCGGTATATGCGTAAAGAGCATACACGGCAGATGAGAAAAGATTTATTGGAAACTGTCGAAGAAATGTACAGACGCAAGGCAAAGCACCGTCTGCAGCTGACGCAGGGCAAGACGATTACCCTGGTCGAAGTGGAAAAGATTCTGTATCTGGAAATCACGAAAAACGGAAGCGCAGTTTATTATCTGGACAAAGCTAATAATGTGTGCCAGGTTAAAGTCAAAGAGAGATTGAAAGAATTGTATCCGCAGCTGGTGGCTTTTGGGTTTGAATTTTCCCATAACAGCTATCTGGTGAACTGTCATTACCTGAAAAAATGGGACAGCCACGAACTGGAGCTGGTTAACGGTATCCGTCTAAGCATCAGCAGGGCGAGGGAAAAGTCATTCAGGGAAGTATGCATGAAATATATTTCTTAAAGATTTCAGACAAAAGAGAGATAGGACATGAGGACAATTCTAATCGTAGAGGATAATGCCAGGAATACGGCAATGCTTATCAAAATCATAGAGGATCTGCAAAAAGACGTTATGATAAAAACAGCGTCTACAAAAGAGGAAGCCGGCGCTGTGGCGATGAGGCATACGATAGATCTTTTCATTCTGGATATTGTCCTGAATGATTCCGGCCCCGGCGATGCATCGGGAATGCAGTTTGCAGAGTATATCCGCACTCTGGAGAAATATAAATATACGCCGATTATTTTTGTTACCGCATTGGAAGATGCGCAGCTTTACGCCTACAGCGCGCTTCATTGCTATTTTTATGTGGAAAAACCCTACGACGCCGAACAGGTTTCCGCAGTGATTCTGGAAGCGCTGGATTTTCCCAAAAGCAGTGAAAAAAACCGCAGCGTCTTTTTCCGCAAGGACGGCGTTCTCTATAAAAAAGAGATTTCTGAGATTATCTATATCGAAAATAGCCGCGCCGGGCAGAATGTGCATTGCGTCAATGGAAATCTGAAGCTTCCTTATAAACCGAACAAAGCGATACTGGAAGATTTGGGTCCGGATCATTTTATACAGTGCAGCAGATATGTGATTATTAACAGGGATTATATCGATAAAATCGACGCTGTGAACCGGTATATCCAGTTAAAAAATTTAAAAGAACCCATAGAGATCGGACGTATGTTCAAGAAAAAATTTCTGGAGGAGGTGTTGCAATAGGGGAAAATATGCAAAACGGCATATTGTTGTCAAGAGGGTGGACGTACAACAAAATGCTGTTTGATACGGCATGATAAAGTGTAATAAAATGATGAATAATCACAATGAAATGCTATCTAAGAATTGTGCAGGGCGGCTGTCATGGAAAGGACGATGGCTGCCGGGTAAAGGCGATTACACTTTGAGAGAAATTGCAGTATGAAAACGATTCTGATTGTGGAAGACAATTCTAAAAGCAAGGAAATGCTGATAAAGATAATCAAAGACCTTAAAATGGATGTGCTCATCAAGACTGCATCCAGCCAGGAGGAAGCCTCAATCATGGCAATGGGGAGCAGCATTGACCTTTTCATGTTAGATATTATTCTGGATGTTTCTAATCCCGGCGACGTGTCGGGAATGCAATTCGCGGAACAAATCCGCACATTACCCAGATATAAGTATACGCCCATTATTTTTATCACTGCGCTGGAAGACCCGGCTTTGTATGCCTATGGGGATATCCACTGTTTCTACTATGTGGAAAAGCCCTATGATGCGGCGAAAGTAGCGGCAGTCATTGCCGAAGCGCTGGAATTTCCGGGCGTTAACAGACAATCCCGCAATATTTTTTTCCGCAAGGACGGTATCCTGTACAAAAAAGAGGTCTCGGAAATCCTCTATATTGAAAACAGCCGCCCTGGACAGATTGTCCACTGCACCAATGGCGATTTAAAGCTGAATTACAAACCAAGCAAAGTCATTCTGGAAGAGCTTGGCGAGGATCAGTTTGTGCAGTGCAGCAGGTATTTAATTGTAAACAGAGATTATATTGACAAAATTGATACGGTTAACCGTTATATACAGCTGAAGGGACGGGAAGAACGGATTGATTTGGGAAGCTCTTATAAGAAGAAAATTATCAATGAGTTGGTGCGGGTTTATAAATAAAGGGGCGGAAAATTGCCTTCCATGGCAAAAATCCTTAAAAAAGCGCTTAAATCCATTTGCAGAGATTCATTGCATTTAACATGCAAAATCAGTATACTATAAGCAGGAAATAATAACGATACCACATACAGGGAGGGAGCGCTTTGGCACGGACAGTAGCAATCGGGCGGCAGGATTTTGAAAAAATCAGGACCCGCAATAATTTCTATATCGATAAAACCAATCTTATACGGGAATGGTGGGAAGCGGAAGACGACGTAACACTGATTACGCGTCCGAGACGTTTTGGAAAGACGCTGAATCTGAGTATGTTAGAGAAGTTTTTTTCAGTGGATTATGCGGACAGAGGCGATTTGTTCGAGGGACTTTCCGTGTGGGAAGATGAGAAGTACAGGAGGCTGCAAGGGACGTATCCGGTGCTGTTTATCAGTTTTGCAAGTATTAAAGATAATTACTATGAAAGCGCAAGGGAAAGTATCTACCGGCTCATTGAAGAACAGTATAATCAGTATGATTTTCTGTTGGAAGGAAATTTGCTGAATGAAAAAGAGAAGGAATTTTACCAGATGGTATCCGCAGGAATGTCTGATAGTATAGCGGCAGTATCGCTTAGGACTTTGACAGGTTTTCTTGACAGATATTATGGGAAAAAAGTAATCCTTCTACTGGATGAATATGATACGCCGATGCAGGAAGCGTATGTATATG
>JAMPHJ010000071.1 GCA_023663465.1 Muribaculaceae bacterium
TGCTTCGCAGTTGAAAGAAAACGTCAGGAAAGCTCTGCGAAAGCAGGGCTTTTCCTGTTTCAAGGGAAAAAGAGGTAGGTCTGCCGCTCATTTTTTCCGCAGGATAAAATGGATTATACAAGGAATCAGGCATCATGGTGAGGACGCTTTTGCAGAAAATTCCACCATTCCAGTTGAAATCCACTCATATTTCATGTAAAATAAAAAAGATTAAGGAAGTTTTTATATAATCAGGCTTAATAGCAGTAAGGCTAATGGCAATAAGATTTAAAATGGAAGGAAGGTTGTTAAAAATGGATGGAGCAGCAGGATTTGTATTATTGGCGGGCGGTTTGGTTGTGGTTTTGATTCCCGTGGTGATTGCAGTGGTATCTTCTGTAGTTTCAGGGATTGCGGCGGCTGTAGATGACGAAGATGAGGATTAGGATTAGGAAAAGAAAGGCGTGGTTGTGGCGATGAATACATTTTTGTACCGGGTAGAGCGTATCGACGGCGATTATGCCAATTTGAAGCGCATCGACGCAGAAGACGACGAGCTGAAACTGGTAGCGAGGGCATTGCTGCCGCCGGAAATTGCGGAAGGCATGAAACTGCGCTACGAGTATATGCAGTATCAGATTATTGAGGAATAGCCCTGCCATTATCTGGGGCTGTGGGAACCGCCCACAATTTTTTTGCGTGATTTTCCCCGATTTCATGTTGTCATGGATTGGTTTAGGAAAATAGAATAAAAAACTTAAAAATTCAAGGAAAGGAGCACGAAAATGAAGAAAACTCTTCAAAAAATGAAGCGGACGTTCGCGATTCTGCTTGCGGTGGCTATGGCTGTGACGTCGCTGCCCGGAAACGGCGGTGTTGTTTATGCAGCGCAGGAAAATGCCGCAACATCTACCGTAACGGAAGACGGCAGCCTGGCAGATGGCGGAAGTATTACGCCCGCAGCAGCGGACGCCGGTGAAGGTGGCGCAGAATTAGGGGGGGGGTAAGGATGACTCCCAGCAGGAAAATCCCGGAGAGGGTATAACGCCCGGTGAGGAATCCTCTGAAGAAACAGCAGGTGGCGAGGTTACAGAAGGCACCGAAGATGGAAATACCACAGAGGACGAGACAGGGAAAGGCGCTTCCGAAGATACTTCTACGGAAGATGCTGTAAACGGAGAGACGCAGGACGATGCGTCCCAAGAAGAAACAAACGAATCAGACGAAAACATATCTACGGAAATTCCCGAAGCGGAGGATGACGCGCCGGGGATGGACATTTTGGCAGTGGAAGCGGTACAGAATGACGCGGCTGCTGCATCTGACACATCTTTTATTGTTTCGGATAAGTATCCCTATTCGAGTGAAGATGGAAAGTTTTATTTCTATGTGGAATTAGAGCATGAAAATGGACAGTCATGGGACGTCACAGCGCAATTCACCGGTGGCAATTCCTATACGATGACGTGTACACGCTCTTCTTTTGGTGTGGGAAATGACGCTTATCGCAGTACTTATCTGGAGGAAATTACAGGTCTTACGGCAGGAACCTATACGGTGACGCTGACCGCCCGGTACAAGGAATCAGACGAGGCGGACGCTGTAACGAAGACGGTAACAAAGGAAGTTACCTTAGAGCCTGTTACGCCGGATATGAGAATGCAGAAGTGGCTGAAACCGGGGGAAGGAAGCTTGAATTTTATAGTTGATATCCCATCCAAAAGCGATGAGATAGTCAATGGGGCAAAGCTGGTAGAGCATGGAAATCCTAATAACGTAGTAGGGACGACAATCTATGCACCTACTATTTATAGGAATACTACAGTGTGGTGGCATAATTATTTTGGCAGTATTGGCTTTTACTTTACAGCGCCGAATGAAATAGATCAGATATGCCCTTATATCTCTGGCGTGATTAATCTGTCCCATAAACAGTTAAGCGGTAGTTACGACTTGATAATCGATACGAATAGGGGCGGATATACCTTTGAAAATTATGCGGTATCGGAATGTCCGGCGCCTTTGATTACCAGTTTAGGGATAAGTGGTAGATATGATGATACAGGGGATTATATCTATGTTATGTTATATGGAGAAGCATTAAATACGGATGGATTCTATCCGGTGTTAAAATTAGAAGATGGAACGGTTGTTACCGAGAAAAATTCTACCGTGCTGGTTGGCGCTGTTGATGGCAATGAGATAGTCTTCAGATTGAAGAAGGCAGCAAATTTTCCGAAAGGAGAATGGGTATTTTGTGAGTTTGTATCTAAAGACGGTTATCCGGAAGTGCAGATTCAGGAGCATGTGTCAACAAAATTGTATACACCGGTTACCTATTCCAATAATGGCACAGTGAAGATAGTCTTTAATGGCAAGGAAAAAAAGTATGTATTGTATACGACGAGTCAGATGAAAACAGGCACCCGGATACAACTTGCCATCCAGAAGGGCAGCTATCCGCAATACGATTCCAGTACAAACAGTTTCTCAAATGCACTGGCAACTGCGGTCATTACGGTGACGGGTTCAGAAACGGAAGTGGAATTTTTAAATAGTGTGGGAGAGCCTTATTATCCGCCCGCCAACTATTCCGGCTCTGTGCTTAATTATACTGCCAGATGGGAAGCGGACGGCAGTATATGTACGCACACTGGCAGTGTTTCCTATTACGAAAGCGGATTCGGTACGCAGGGGATGTCCTATAGCATCTTACCCAAATCCCATCAGACAGGCACGGAAATTCCCGTGACGGTTAATGTCTTTAGGGCAGCAAAAGTCAAAGACGGCGATACGCTGACTGCAACGCTGACAAAGGAAAGTGATTTGGTAGCGACATCCCAGCTTACGGCAGCGATGAATGGAACTACCGCGGTATTTACCGGAACCTTTACCTCTGGAACAGCTTTTAGTGCGGGCGCTTACACAGTAGCGGTTTCCGATGCCGAAAAAGGGATTTCATCGAGCGCTACCCTGTATTTGTTCGACGGCGGTGATGCGAAATTTTACCAGACCAGCCAGTACGCGGGCAGCCAGATCAGGAACGGCGAGCTGATGTCTTACCTGCAGGTAGGTGTGGTAAATGCGGGGGCTCTGGACAAATCAAAATTCGAGGTGGAGTTTTTTGATTTGAACAAGCAGCTGGTCACGGACGTGACTTTGAAAGAAGTAGATCTTAATGCGGGATATGATTATGTAACTTTCTATTATTCCGATATGGCGCAGAAGTACACGACGCTGTATGCGAAAGTGACTTATGACGGCGCATTAGGGTGCAAGCCCAATTCCAGTGAAACATACTATAGCGAAACGGAGCAGACCTACGGAAAACTTGGCACTTTTGGTTCGGGAATTACCTTCAGCTATACGAATAACGTAGGTTATAAGACGGTGCAGAGCTTTTCTATTGCAGACTACAGCGTAGAGGTCTATGATGACAGGGACGGCACGCCGCTGGCAAGCTTCCCGGTTACAAAAATCGGGGCGTATAACTTTACGAAAAAGGATTTGCAGCCTGTCCTTGCGAAAGATCCGGACCTGAACAAAGTCTATAAGCTGATGGCAAAGAAAGACGGCTATATTTATGCGACAAAAACGAACGTCAACATCAATTACGACGGCAATACCCAGACAGAGCCGGTGACGCCGAAGGAGCCGACAGCCGTGAAACTGTCCCAGACAAGCGCGACCTTATTAAAAGGAAGCAGTCTCACGCTGAAAGCGGCCCTGACCCCGGCGGACGCTGCATCTACCCTTACCTGGGCAAGCGATAAGCCGGAAGTAGCGACCGTAAGTAACGGCATCGTAACCGCAGTGGGCGAAGGCGAGGCGAAGATTACCGTCACGACGGCGAATAATAAAACCGCGACCTGTACGGTCAAGGTTGTGGATTACGCCTTGACGTGCGACGGCAAGCCGCTGACAGATGATACACCGATATCTTTAAACCTGACTGATAAAAAGACGGCAACGCTGGGCGTGACCAAAGGGGATGGCAGCGCGCTTCCTTCCACAGAAAAAGTAAGTTTCCGCTCCTATAATCCCAGTGTGGCAACGGCAGCGGCTGTCACAGGCTCTGCGGACAAAGGAACGATAACGGCAGTCAAAGGCGGCACGACGACCATCGCAGTGACCGTGACAGTCAATAAGACGGCAGTCGAATTGAGATGGAAAGTAAGTGTAGCAAGCGAAGTGACAGATATTGAACTGCTGTCTGGCAGGACGAAACTGGAGTCTGACGGCGACCGTGATACGCTGCAGGTATTCATCACCCCCGCAGATTTGGCGGCGGATACCAGTGTGAGCTGGGAATCCAGCAATCCAGCCATTATGACGGTAACGGACAGCAGTACAGGAAATGGCACAGGCAGCGGCACAAGCAACAACGTAGGCAGCAGCACAGGCGACGTCCACCGGGGCATAGTAACAACCCTGCCTTATAATGAGTCCGCATACGGAAATTCGGGCGAGGCGGAAGTGACGATTACCGCAAAAGTGACCTCGGCAATTACACAGAAAGAAATCAAAGCAGAATGGAAGTATACCGTTGTCAAAAAAGATACAGTAACAGAAGTGCCCGCCGGGCATAAAGTGTATGTCCTAACCAACGTAGATAAGACACTTGGCGACGAAGCAGTCAGGGCGCAGCTCCCGGAAGGCTGGGACTGGACAGAGGAAAACATGGGCGTGCAGTTAAAGTCCTTTGCCGGCGTGAAAGAAAAGACCTTTACGGTTTATCATGAGAATCCGGTGACGAAACAAAGGACTTATGCTACGGTAACAGTAGTCTTTTCCACCATAGACGGGATTACGTTAAAAGATGCGGATGGGAATGATATTTCCAGGCTGGCGTTTGCTTCCGAAGGCACAGGCGCAGCGTCAGCGGAAGGAGCAGCCGTACCACCCACGACGGCAGTATTACGTTATACGGTGTCCGGCGAAGCGGACAATACCCGTCTGGCGGCTCTGGACCTGCAATACAATATCACCCTGGCGAAGAATGCAAAGGCAGACATCGTAAAATGGGAAAATCTTAAAAAGATTGAAAATTCTGGAAACACAGAAAACACAGAAAACACAGAAAACACAGAAACTCCTGAGAATCCTGCCAACCCTGACTTGACTGACCGTGGGGCAGAGGTAACGCTGAGCGGGACCAAAGCGGGCAGCACGACGCTGCTTTTGCAGGTCGTAAGCGGCGAAACCATCGTTTATGAAAAACAATGGAAGATAAGCGCGGCTGACAGCAAGAAAAAGGGACTTGCCACGATAAATGCAGAGCTTTATAAAAAGGCGGCAGGCGGTACGGATGAAAAGATAGCTGCCCAGACCGACACAAACGGCATGGAATACTACCCGGTATCCACCCCGGACACCGCAGACGCGGCGAAATCCGTTTACCTGAAAAACCTGACAACCGGCGGCTGCAGGCTTACCTACAAATCAAGTGACACCACTGTCATAAAAATAGGAAAAGCCACAAAGGAAGAACCCGATAAGATACCGCTGACCATCGGCAGCATCGGGACGGCGGTACTGACAGTGACAGCCGACGATACCCTGAAAACCACGAAAGAGTACCTTATCCGGGTAACCAATGACAGGCAGAAAACAGAAATAAGCACAGACAGCATATCCATCAGCCACACCACCGTGACCGTGAACACGGCGCTGACAGAGTCCGACGCAGTGATAGCGGTTTACAACGGAGTCGGCGGAACCTTAAAGAGCGTAGCGGTTAGCAGCGTATCCGGCTCAAAACTGGCAGGGATTGCGGCGGAAATCATAACGACTGCAGCCGACGCAGCAGCCGGGACTGATGCAACGGACGGAACCGACACATCAGCCAGTACGGCAACAAACGAAGTCCGCATTTATCCCGTAGCAGAAGCAGGCAATGTAAAAGGCGGCAAGGCAAAACTCGATGTCGAGATAGACGCAGACGGCACAGTATTGAAGAAATCCTTCAATATCACCGTGAAAGTAACCGCCAAAGCCCCTTCCGTAACTGTCAAACAGCTGGATAAAGTCAATACCTTTTACCAGGACAAACCGGGACATTTCAGCATCGGTTCCCCGGACGGACAGATAACGGACGTAACGCTGACCCCGGTAACGACGACAAGTGCGGTCATGGTGAAAGATACGGATTATACTTTTGAAAGCAGTACGGGCATACTGACCATTAACAAAGTGCCCGAAAAGACCAAGAAACTGAATTTCAGCATCGAGGTGGCAGGATATAAGACCCTTGTAATGAAGAAAAACGTCGCAGTATCCACAGAAACTGCGAACTTCAAACTCAGCGCGACAAGCGGCACCGTTTACACCGACAGCAGCCAGATGGCAGTTGCGATGAAACTGCTGGATAAAACCACAGGACTGCCGATGGATTTAACCAATGTCAATGTAACAGTCACAAAGGCAAACAATAAGGCGACGGGCAATTATACACCAGTTAAAAATGCTGATAAACTGACCTTATCCACCACAGCCGCCCCGGCTGCCAAAGGCGATAAACTGACGTTACGATTTACAAGCAGCAGCTGGAATGAAGCCAGGGAATTTACCTATACCGTGAAACCCGCACTCTTATCCAAGGCGGCGCTGCAAATCGGGCAGAAGACGCTGACCCTGTACAACTACAAAAAGATGGCGGCAAGTACGGAAACCACGCTGACCCTAAAAGGCGGAAGCGAGCTGGAAGAGCTTTTCACGGCTGGCAATCTGAGCATCGAGGAAAAAGTAAATAATACCCTTGGCGCATCTTTGGACAAAACACTAAAGATTGCCTATGCAGACGGAAGCTTGAAAGTGAGCAAGAATAGCGAGCAGCTGAAAGCGGGCACCTATAAGTTTAACATCGCCTTATCCGGTTCTTACTGGAAGAACCCGCTAAAAACGACGCTGAATGTAAAAGTCGTGGATGTGGACATGACGGACGCCAGGACGGCTGCGAAAGCCAAGGCAACTGCCAAGGGCAGCATCGACGTCCTGAACAGAAAGGGAACAAGTGTTATTTTAACCCCCAGGTTTACCAACGTGCCAAAAGACGCCAGAGTAACGGACGTAAAGCTGACAGGAGCAGACGCGCACCTCTTTACGATTACCGGACGAAACGGCAACCAGGCTACCATAAAACTACGAGAAGGCGTGAATGTCATTACCAGGTACCAGTACCGTATCCAGGTCAGCTATACAGTACAGGCGGGCGATACGGAGCTGACGCTGACCAGCGAGGCAGTCAAAATCAAGCTGACGCAGAAGAAACCTAAGGTAAAGGTAAGCGGCGGGAATGTCTACAGCAGCACCCGCACCGATGAGAAACCCCTTCGTTTCAGCCTGACCAACAGCGCAGGCGCATCCATCGCTGCGGACCGAATCGTACTCCAGGGCGCACCGAAAGATTTCAGCTACAATCCAGCAACCGGCATCCTTTCCTATACGCCAAAGGGCACAACTGCAAGAGGCAAGAGCTACACGCTGAAGTTTGCAGTTTATCCTGATGGCTGCGGCGATAATGAGAAACCGGTGGTGGTAAGTTATAAGGTGGCGATAGCGAAGTAGAGGGAAGGCATTGCGTGAATAAGTCATAAGATATAAGCAAGAAGATATGAGTATCCCCCGGACTGATGAGAGTTGGTCCGGGGGATAGTTTTTGTGGTTAAAAGTTCAGGCTTACTTATTTGTTAAACAAGATGAAACTGCTCCTTTAAAGCATCTTGTAATACCTGTGAAAAATTAACATTGTGTTCCAGTGCAAAAGCATTAAGCCATGCAGGCAGTGTTACAGTACGATTGACGGAACGATTGATATGAGCTTGCCGGATAGACGGCATATAGACATCAACCAATACAGCACGTTCATTAGACTGCACTTCCAAATTGGCAAGCGGAGTTGGAACAGGAATTTCTTCCCCATCCTCTTCCAGACCGTAAAGGACACAGCCAAGAAGTTCTCTTGCAGATAAAAGGGCATCATCATCATTGATGCCACTTGTGGCGCATTTTAAGTCGGGAAAATCAATGGCAATTTCCTCACCGGGTTCATAAGTAAAAACAGCAGGATAAAAATAACGTTCTACTTTTTTCATGAAAAACCTCCTTAATCTGATAAGAGGGGCTAAGAAAATTTTAGCCCCGATTGTTCTTCAATGCGTTTCAATGTTTTCAAAGGGATATCTTTGTCAGGATGCTTTACAGTGGTACGTCCCTTTTTGGTTGGATGTTTATATTGGTGATGGCTTCCCACAACATTTACTTCATACCAGCCGTCTGCTTTTAGCATTTTAATCACTTCTCTTGATGAATAATTTTTCATTAGTGTTTCCTCCTGACGTTATTATAATAACACATATAATAATATTTGCCAATGAGGTAAACAAATATTATTGCATTTGCTGATATTCCCGTACCAAATTTTCTGAAACTTAGAAATGATAGAATAAATCTGATTTGTTATCGTTAGAAAATATGCTTTTTATCATCATAACATATAGTTAATGAAATTGCAAATATATTTTTACGGAGAAATGAGATTATTATCCTCATGCATAAAATCCTCCCAATCCATCCATACTAAACTCAATCAAAAAAGAAGAGGTAAAAGAAGTATGTCCACAAACAGCGTGACCATTTATCTGAAAGCGGAGCAGAACGTGGAATTGCAGTCGGAAGACGTTTATGTCAAGGATATTGGTAAAATTACCTGCACGGATGCGAATGTTCTTGCGAAGGTAAAAAGCATTAAGCTGCATCATTTTAAGGAAGGAAACCGTAAGCGGGAAGTTATCAGCATTTTGAAGGTGATTGAGGAAATTGAAAAGGCATGTCCCAATGTGACGGTGGAAAATCTGGGGGAAATCGATGTTTTGGTAGAACAGATTGACGTTAATCGCCATAAAGGACCCGTACAGACCCTCAAAATTATCTTTGTGTCCGCCATCAGCTTTTTCGGAACGGCTTTTACGATTATGGCGTTTCATAACGATATCGGCATCAACGAGGTATTTTCCAAAGTGTACGAGATGGTGATGGGGCAGGCGGGGGATGGTTACGGCATTCTGGAACTTTCTTATTCGATTGGACTTGCAATCGGCATCATTCTCTTTTTTAACCATATCGGCGGCAGACGCATTACGAAAGACCCGACTCCGATTGAGGTGGAAATGCGTGTGTATGAAACGGATGTCAACAAAGCGTTGATAGAGACGGCGGACAGGGAAGGGAAAATGATAGATGTTAATTAGGCAGATTTTCATAGGAATTTTGGGAATCAGTTTCGGATTCATCGTATCGGGCGGTGTTTTTACGGTACTGATTTCCGTGGGGCTGATACCCCGGTTTGCAGGAAAAATGCATATCGCGGGGCATGTTTTTATTTTGGAAGAAATGGTGGTGATTGGGACGCTTGTGGGTAATTTTCTAAGCGTCTATGGCAATTATGGGCGAGTCGGAAATTTTCTATTATCCCACATGCCTTTTGGCGTCCCGGCGACGGAACGGATTGTGCATGGAGTAGGCAGTATTCTACTAATTTTATTCGGTATCTTTTCCGGGATTTTTGTGGGCAGTCTGGCGCTTGCGATTGCGGAAATGCTCAACACCATTCCGATTTTTTCCAGAAGAATCGGGTTTCGGCATGGTCTGGGAATTGCAATTTTGTCGGTGGCGCTTGGAAAGCTGGCGGGAAGCCTGATTTATTTTACACAGGCGGTCTATCTGCGCGGCGGCGTATAAAGGGCGAATAGGCAGAAAGAATAGGTAGGAAGAATACGCAGGAAAGAGAGGAATGCATATGGAAAAGGATGAAAAGAAAGGGCAGGAAGGCGAAACAATGCAACAGGAAAAAGAACAGGTCGAAAGTAAACGGTATCAGCAGCATGTGAAGGAGGTCACGCCCACGAAGAATCTTCTCTGGCAGATGGTGAAGGCGTTTGTCATAGGTGGAATTATCTGTTGTATCGGGCAGGGGATTCTGGATTATGCTACGAATCAGATGGGGCTTGATAAAGAAACGGCAGGGTCGTGGTGTTCTATGCTCTTAGTGCTTCTAAGCGTGCTGCTTACAGGATTTAATCTGTATCCTAAGCTGGTAGATTGGGGCGGCGCGGGGGCGCTTGTGCCGATTACGGGGTTTGCCAATTCCGTTGCCGCACCGGCGATAGAGTATCAGAAAGAGGGGCAGGTATTCGGCATCGGCTGTAAGATTTTTACCATCGCCGGACCGGTCATTCTCTACGGTATTTTTACAAGCTGGGTACTGGGGCTTTTTTACTGGCTGTTGTCTTTTTTATAGGGAAAAAAATCTTCCATTTTTCTATTTGACAGTATGATTTTAAGGGTCTATAATTTGACGGGAGTTATTAAAAACAAGTAGAAAAAAGGAAGTGGTGAAAGTGGGACGAAACGGTAGAAACAAGGAGTATGCGCTTTGTTTCTTTTCCCTGATGGGCGTTTTAATTGGAGCGTTGATGTATGCTTTTTGTATGATCTGTACGCGCTTTGGTTTCGGGCAGTCCTGCTTCGCTTTGATTGGCACGGCAATTCCGGTAATTGCAAGCGGGGGTGTTCCTCTTTCCGGCTTTATGAATACGGTTGACGGATTGTGCCTGGAATGGTTTGGGAACAAGGACGGGAAGCGGAAAGAGGAGTCTTCTGACGCCGCCCGCAGGGGGAATTATGCGGCGATTGCGCTGGGAATCTATTTTTGTCTGTACGCAGGGGGGCTTTTGTTAATCTGGAAAGAAAGACAGTTGTTGCTTCTGGGGATGGGCTATATTGCTTCCAGGACTTTATACGGAATGGGATTTGTATGGTTTCCGGGGGCGCAGGGGGAAAAGATGTCCTATGCGTCTCTTTCGTCTGCCCAGAAGAAGGCGCTGCGGCTGATTCTAGGCATGATTCTGGCGCTTTGCTTCGGCACCTGTGTCGCAGTCGCGCCGGTGGCAGGTTCATTGGAGGCGCTGATTTGTATGTGGATATGGACGTACTATTATTATATGTCCAGGAAAAGGTTTGGGGGCGTGACGAAAGACGCAGCGGGCTACTTTTTGACGCTGTGCGAACTTGCCACCGTAGTGTTTGTAGGAATGTTCGGACGGGTTTTGTTTTAACCTGCCATAATCGGATAGGGATGGGACGATGGGAAAAAAGAGGCTTGTCATTGGGATTCTGGCGCATGTGGACGCCGGGAAAACTACATTAGCGGAAGCCATGCTCTATAAAAGCGGTAGTATCAGGAAAGCGGGCAGGGTAGACCACGGCGATACGTTCTTAGATACGGATGCAAGGGAGCGGGCGCGGGGCATTACCATTTTTTCCAAACAGGCGGAAATATCCTGGAAGGAAATGGACGCTGCGCTGTTAGATACGCCGGGACATGTGGATTTTTCGGCGGAAATGGAGCGGACGCTGCAGGTGTTAGATTATGCGGTGTTGGTGATTAGCGGCGCAGACGGCGTGCAGGGGCATGTGATGACGCTTTGGAAGCTGTTAGAGCGTTACCGGATTCCGGTGTTTCTCTTTATCAATAAGATGGATCAGCCGGGGACGGATAAGGAAGCGCTGTTTAAAGAGTTACAGGAGCGTCTGAGCGGGCAGTGCGTGGATTTTTCGGCGGACAGACTTGTGGGACATGGCGGCATATGCGATGGGAAGCCGGCGGATGATGCCGATGTGTGCGATGGGAAGCCGGCGGATGATGCCGATGTGTGCGATGGGAAGCCGGCGGATGATGCCGGTGTGAGCGAGAGGAAGTCTGCGGGATATTGCGATATTTGCGACGAAATTCTGGCGGAAAATATTGCGATGTGTGATGAGAAGCTGTTGGAGGGTTATCTGGAAAAGGGAAAGATTGCGCGCGCCGAGGCTGCCGCTTTACTAAAAAGAAGAGGGATTTTCCCCTGTTATTTCGGCTCTGCGCTGTTGATGGAAGGGGTGGACGCCCTTTTGGACGGGGTAGCGTATTATGGACTGCCCGGAACCTGCGAGGAAGCGTTTGGCGCAAGGGTTTATAAAATCGGCAGGGATAACGCCGGAAACCGTCTTACTTATATGAAGATTACGGGAGGCAGTCTACAGGTGAAGCAGACCGTCAGCTCCAAAGAGGGCGGCTGGGAAGAGAAGGTAGACCAGATTCGAGTTTATTCGGGCTTGAAATATACGGCGGAAAAAGAAGTTTCGGCAGGGATGGTCTGCGCCGTCACCGGGCTTGAGAAAACTTATGCGGGCGAAGGGCTGGGATTTGAGGGAAAAAGTATGCTGCCCATGCTTGCGCCGGTCATGTCATACCGGGTGCTGCCCCCGGCAGACTGCGATTTACATAGTATGTACCAGAAGTTATGTCAACTTGAAGAGGAAGAACCGCTGCTGAATGTCCTATGGAAAGAGCAGGTCGGGGAAATTCATGTACAGTTGATGGGAGAAGTGCAGATTGAGGTTTTGCAGAATCTGATTGCGGAGCGGTTCGGCGAGCAGGTGGCCTTCGATGCAGGCAGCATTCATTATAAAGAAACCATCCGTAAGGCGGTAGAAGGCGTAGGGCATTTTGAGCCGCTGCGCCATTATGCGGAGGTACATCTCTGGATGGAACCGGGGGAGCCGGGCAGCGGATTGGTTTTCGATACAATATGCAACGGCGATATGCTGGATAAAAACTGGCAGCGTCTCGTCCTGACGCATTTGGAAGAAACGGAGCATCCGGGGATTCTGACGGGGGCGCCGATAACGGATATGAAAATAACGCTGGTGTCCGGCAGGGCGCATTTAAAGCATACGGAAGGCGGGGATTTCAGACAGGCGACGTACCGTGCAGTCAGACAGGGACTGCATAAGGCGGAGTGCGTGCTGCTTGAGCCTGTGTATGAGTTCAGGCTGGAGCTGCCTTCTGCGATGATAGGACGCGCTATGTCAGATATCCAGTCGATGCACGGGCAGTTTGAAGCCCCGCTCGTAAACGGGGATACCTCGGTTCTGACGGGCGTCGCGCCCGTGGTGGAAATGCAGGGATATCAGGCGAAAGTGCGTGCTTATTCCGGCGGCAGCGGCAGACTGTTCTGTTCCTTAAAGGGCTATGAACCCTGCCATAATGCCGAAGAAGTCATCGAAGCTTCCGGTTATGAGGCGGGTAGGGACATCGAGCATCCGGCATCTTCCGTGTTCTGCGCCCACGGAGCCGGTTTCCTGGTGGAATGGGATGAAGTGGAAAAATATATGCATCTAGAAGGGTATCGACCGAGTGAGTCAACGCACAGCGCAGCAGCCCGCCCCGGTAATACCGCCAGCCCGCGAGGTTACGATTACCGCGACGCTGCGGGCGAGAAGGAGCTGGAAGAAATTTTCCGCCGCACCTATGGGAAGAAGAGCGACTCTGAGGAGGGCGGCAGGAAAAAATGGGGATACCGGGGAAACCTTTTGGATGGACCACCGGATGTTAAGCGTTCACAGACGCCGAAACTGGAAGAGTATCTGCTGGTAGACGGCTATAATATCCTGTTTGCATGGGACGAGCTAAAAGAGCTGGCGGAGGAAAATCTGGACAGCGCAAGAGGCGCGCTGATGGATATTCTGAGCAATTATCAGGGCTATCGGGGCATGACGTTGATTCTGGTCTTTGATGCATATAAGGTGAAAGGAAATCCAGGCAGCGTTTTACCCTACCATAATATTCATGTCGTCTATACGAAGGAGGCGGAAACAGCGGACCAATATATCGAGCGGGTGACGCATGAAATCGGCAGGAAGCATCGGGTAGTCGTGGCGACATCGGATGGTCTGGAACAGTTGATTATCATGGGGCAGGGGGCGGAGCGGATGTCCGCCAGAACCTTGAAAGAAGAAATTATGTCAACCAACTGGGAACTTCGCGCACTTTTTGAAAGCGGCAAGGCGTCTTATAAGCGGTATCTGTTTGACCAGGCGTCTGAAGAGCTGGCGCAGCACATTGAAGAGGTGCGGCTGGGTGAAAAAGAGTTTTAGGCAGGGAAGGGGTATGATTTTGCATGTACTTGTTGTATTTTTTGTTGTGGGTCGTTTTTAACGGGCAGTTTACTTTGGAAATTGCGCTGTTTGGTATTGTCGTTGCAGCAGCATTGTTTGCGTTTACCTGTAAGTTTACGGACTACAGCGTGGCAAAGGAAAAAAAGCTGTTACGGCATATCATCAGTCTTATCCATTATGTGGGTGTGCTTGTGGTGGAAATCGTAAAGGCGAATTTTGCGGTGATTCATTTTATTCTGACGGAAAAAGAGGAAGCGGAACCGGCGCTCGTCCTGTTTCAGACGGATTTAAAAACCTCTATGGGACGTGCGGCGCTGGCGGATGCAATTACCTTGACGCCGGGCACGATTACGGTGTTGTTAGAGGATAACAGGTATTCGGTTCATTGTCTGGATAATACGTTTGCAGAGGGAATCGACAAATCCGTGTTTGTGGACATGCTGCAGGAGTATGAGAAAAAGGTGGAAATGATACCGGATGAAAAGGAAGGGGCGTAGAGCGTTATGGGAAAAGGAATACCGGGTCTGGAAGAGGCGTACCATCTCTTTTTTGTCATCGTGCTGGTTATTTTGGCAATTATGATTATTCTATGTCTGATTCGTGCAATTATGGGTCCTAAGGTCGCGGACAGGATTGTTGCCACGAATATGATGGGAACGATTATTATGGTCATCATTGCCATACTTGCCATCATGCTGGAAGAGGGATATCTGGTGGATATCTGTATTATTTATGCCATGATAAGTTTTCTGGCGGTTGTCGTTCTGACCAAAGTTTATATGGGAGTTTACCGGGAAAAGAAGGAGGCGGATAAGGATGGAAGTCATTGAATGGATACGTTTTATCATAGGGGCGCTGTTTCTGCTTTGCGGACTTCTCATTTTTGTAATCGAGATGATAGGGGTATTTCGGTTTCGATATGTACTCAACAGAATGCACGCCGCCGCAATGGGCGATACGCTTGGCATCGCCTGTTCTTTAATCGGTTTAATGATTATGAACGGACTTAATTTTACCTCATTGAAATTATTTTGCATTATTGTGTTTCTCTGGTTTTCATCCCCCACATCTTCCCATCTGATTGCCAGACTGGAAGTGGCGACGAATGAAGACTGGGAAAAGGAGTTTAGCGTTATTACGCTGGGAAAAGTGGAAAAAAAACCGGAAAATGAGCAGCTTTAGGGACGGGAGGTAAACGATGCAGGTATTTGTAAATATTTTATTGGGATTCTTGATTATCTGCGCCATTGCCGCAAGTTTATCCAAGAATCTGTTGAACACGATTTTGATATTTATGTCATATAGTCTGGTAATGTCCATCATATGGATTCTGTTAGAGTCGCCGGATTTGGCGATTACCGAAGCTGCGGTGGGCGCCGGGGTAACAAGTGTGCTATTTTTCGTGACACTGAAAAAGATACACGCTATGGTCATGTTGGATAAAAAGAAGGAGGAACAGGAGCATGAGCAGGAAAATTCCGAAACAGGAGTATGAGAAAACAGCTTCTTTCCGCCTGAAACAATGGTTTGACGCCCCGAAAGACCCATTAGAGGGCAATGTGGAAATGAAGCCGCAGAAAGAATATGAGGAAGAGGAAAGCGCCGCTTTATCCAGAGTGCAGGAAAAGGCGCAGCGCAGGGAAAAGGTCTATGATGTAGCGCACAACTGGGAAGTCAGGGGCTTTGAAAGAGGGTATAACATTTTCAGTGGTCTCTTTTGTGTGTTTCTGGTGGCGATG
>JAMPHJ010000072.1 GCA_023663465.1 Muribaculaceae bacterium
TCGTATGGATGGGGTTGTTTGCGGGGATAGGGGTGTTCGTATGGATGGGGTTGTTTGCGGGGATAGGGGTGTTCGTATGGATGGGATTGTTCATAAATAAGGGGTCCTTTCTTTGGGTTGGCATGTGCGGATAGTGCGGGGCGTGCGGAAGCCTGACGTAGGTGGTGGGCTGCGTGGGTTCGTGGGTTCGTGATGGGATTGAGGGAAATATTCTGGGAGTGTCGGCTCCGACATGTGGATTTTCTAAATATTCCGGGGAAAGTGTTTAATACCGGACGCAACCGCCCGCAACCCGCCATCCGGGCGAGATGCGGGCTTTCCGGGACGTCCTGTCCCGGAATTGCTGGATACCGGACGGAATATTAAGAAAATCTCACATGCCTGCACAGACACTCCCAGAATATTTCCCACAATCCCTCTGCCTGCACGACGGGCTTCGCCACCGTCTTATTATAGCATGTTTCGCTTTTTTTGCACATATGGAAATCAAGTTTCAGTCAGCTCTTTAACATGGAATCGGCAGAACAGATATAAATCCTGCGAAGGTCCTTGAAAAACGCCGGTACTTAGTGAAAAAGTTGCAACGCGGCTTTTGAACTTAGTACCGCTGCGATTTTTCATGGAGCGAAAGCGTGCCTTTGCGGGATTTATATCTGTTCTGCAGACTCAATCCCTAAATGCTGACTGAAAATTGATTTCCGTGGGAATCCCGCGAAGACCCTTGAAAAACGCCCTCCGGATATGGTACTATAAATACCAGATACAGCATTCCCAGACGCTGCCTAAAAGCGACTGAAACGCAAACCAGCTGCTCTACTATACAAGAAAATCGCTTGCGCAATTTCCTAATTACATAAAACATAAGGCATTGACCGGATAAGTCAGTGCAGAAATGAGGTCAATATGAAAGAAAAACTATATACCATCCCATTAAACGACGCAATCAACGCCGGCGATGAATGTCCTTTCTGCTATATTGAAAGAAATGTGGAACAGGACTTGCTGGACTTCACATTAGGCTCCGGTTCCTCTTATATGGAAAGCGATGTCCGGGAAGCCACCGATAAAGCGGGCTTTTGCCGGATGCATTTTAAGAAGATGTTCGATTATGGCAACACCCTCGGAAATGCCTGGATTCTCAAAACCCATTATGTACAGATGAACCGCGAGATGAAAGCGCAGTTTAAAAGCTATAAACCCGGTAAGTCTTCCCTGAAAGACAAACTGAAAAAACAGACCGAATGCACGAATCCCATTGGCGTCTGGGTGACGGAAAAAGAAGAATCCTGCTATATCTGCAACCGTTTCCGGGACACCTACGAGCGCTATCTGGACACTTTTTTCGTCATGTATAAAAAAGATGCGGAATTTCGTGAAAAAATCCAGAACAGCAAAGGATTCTGCCTGCATCATTTCGGCGATTTGTGCAACGCTGCCGAAAGCCGGTTAAACGATAAAGAGAAAGCGGATTTCTTTGAGATGAGCTTCCGTCTGATGGAAACAAATATGGAGCGCCTTGCCGAGGACGTGTCCTGGCTTGTTGAGAAATTCGACTACCGTAATAAAGACGCGGACTGGAAAAATTCAAAAGACGCCATCCAGCGGGGGATGCAGAAGCTGAAAGGCGGGTATCCGGCGGATGCGCCTTATAAAATGAATAAATAATGAAATGAATGAAAATTTTTATAAATTTCCGGGGAGTAAAAGGCGCTTTTGCAATCGAGAAGGGCGGATTGCAGGAAGGCGCCTTTCATTCCGCCCTTTTTGCATAAGCATAGATACTTTACAAAATCTTCTTCCGATATAAAATCCAACGACCAGCCCATTACATTGCCTCCTTGATTTTATCCTCTTTTCCCAACATCTCAAGTGAACGATATATTTCTGCAGCAATATCTTTTGCCAGGTTAACAGGAACTGCATTCCCTACTTGTTTATACTGCGATGAAACATTTCCACAAAATTCCCATTCGTCCGGGAATGTCTGGCATCTGGCATTCTCTCTTATCGTGAATGGTCTTGCTTCCAATGGATGGCATCGCTCTGTTTGTTTCTGGGACGGCGACGTCAATACCGCTAAGGAAGGTTCGTCCAGACTCATTCTTCTTAAAATCCCGGTACGCTCTCCTTCCATATTCCAACAGCTCTTCATATATTCTTTTGCTATTTCCGGGTCTATATCCCGCCAATATCCGCCCGCAGGAACCAATTCAAATATTTTTTTCTTTTTTCCCCATAAGGAATGCAGGGACTATCGGGACAATCCAACAAAACGTCTCTTAGAACCGGTTTATAATCATGCGGTCTGGGGAAAGCATATTCTATTTTATCTACTAAGTCATTCCTAATCCCCACGGTAATCAGACGCTCTCTTTTCTGCGGCGCTCCATAATCCCATGCATTTAATACTTTTTTATCAATTGTATATCCCGCTTTTGTAAAAATATTTAACATCGTTTTATATGTATTTCCACCATCATGCGTAAGCAGACCCCTGACATTTTCAAACAGAAACATCTTCGGCTGCAGCTTCTGTAAAAATAATGCGTAATGATAAAAAAGCGTTCCTCTGGCATCTTCCAGACCAAGCCTTTTACCTGCATAAGAAAATGCCTGACAGGGAGCTCCCCCGGAAAGTAAATCTAATTCCCCTTTCTTTAAATGAAAATATTTTTCCAAATCAAGACAGGAAATATTCGCAATATCATCGTTAATGACATTCCAACCGGGTCTGTTCTTTTTCAATGTATCTGCTGCATCTTTATCAAATTCAATCAATCCCAGTGTTTCAAATCCCGCTTTCTCAATTCCTAACGCAAGTCCACCGGCGCCTGCAAACAATTCAATCGTATAAAACATAAGACTACCTCTTCTTTTTTAATCCTTCCCTAACAATACTATCATATTATGTGTCCAATTATTGGGACACATTAATTATTTCTTCAATCAATTTCATTCTATCGGCAATCCCGTGATTTACAAATCCTGTAGCAAAAGCGCCGACAATCGCCGGCGCTTTTTATGTTGTATAACTTGTGTGATATTCCGGGGTCCTAGCTGGCATCGGAAGAATTGTCGTCCTCATCGTCAAAGAACTCTTCTACTTTTTCTTCTGCATCGCTTACAGCCTTTTCTACCGTACCAACGATTTTATCTGTCGCTTCCGCTTTTGCCGTCTCAAGACCTTCCTTAAATCCTTCCGCCGCTTCTTCGGCTTTCTCTTCTGTCTTGTCCGCTGCTTCAGCCGCTTTCGTCAAATCCAGATCAACATATTTCCTATCCGCCTCGGTCTTGCCGGCAGATTCTTCGTCGTCCAAATCATCATCGAAATCATCATAATCGTCCTCGTCGTCCAGACTATCTTCCATCAAAACATCGTTTTTCTTCAGAAAATAGTATGCACCTGCTGCAAGTGCACCCAAAGTTGCCGTTGCCATTAAAAACTTACCAAATTTCTTCGCCATGGGGCAGTCTCCTTTCGATTTTCACCGTTTCTATTCTTTTACCAATATATTAATACTATTTTGCGAAAATGAAAAGAGAATATGTACAAAAAAGATGGATTTTTTTTACAAAATATGTTTACATACAACATCTTGTGTTTTCAAAAAAAGCAGAAACTAGTTTTTTGAAATTATTGAATCGCCTTCTGTTTTATGTTATATTAAAATTCGACTCATAAAGTCAATATGTATCATTTTTTGACCTATCGTTTCATACCCGATAATAATGCGCACTTCACTTTAGAAAGGACCCCTGATGAACGAAAAATTTTTTGATTTGAAAAAAGAAAAACAGGACAGAATGATTAATGCTTCCCTGAAAATTTTTGCCCTGAACGGCTATAAACATGCAAGCACGGACGATATCGTTTCTGACGCCGGTATCAGTAAAGGGCTGTTATTCCATTATTTCGGGAGCAAGCTGGGATTATACTCCTTTCTTTATGACTATAGTGTCAGATTTATGAAACTGGAATTGACCAGAGGAGTCGCTGAAAATGCTACGGATTATTTTGAAATCCGCAAACAAATCGAGGCGTCGAAACTGCAGGTCTTGAAAAATTATCCATATATGCAGCGGTTTCTGGATCGTTCCCAATCGGAAAATGTCAAAGAAGCCCTTCTTGCCATCGAAGAACAGCGCGCCGTCCTGCCGGAATTATATGCGGATATCATGGATAGAGCCAACCAGAGTCTTTTTGCAGATGAAGTGGATATCGGGAAACTGGATACCATGCTGGAATATACGATACGGGGACTGATGACGGCACACTTTGAAGAATTGTCCTTCAATCCTGAAATGTTATATGAGGAAACGGTAGGCTATCTGGATATGATTAAGAAGATGGCGTACAAAAAATGAGTGCTGATGCACACAAATTGATTGCTCCACAAATGGAAAGAATGCTGACGCATTTTTCCAGCAAGTGGCTAAACTGAAACGCAAGAAGGCATTCCCAAAATCATACAGGACAACGGGAACGCCTTCTTTTTATTTTTCTCTTACCTTTCTATTTCTTTGCCGCATTTTTCTCTTTTACTTTTTTCACCAGCATCTCTTTGACAGTTCTTGCCTTATCTTTCATACGGGGATTGGCTGAAGGTGAAGTTATGATGGTGGATATCAGCCTGTTTGCCACGTCGTACTGTTCAAAGCGCATCGCTGTTACGGAAATCAGATAGTCCACCGTCGTCTCGTCCATGCCGCACATGGGGAAACTTTCGGTCTGTCTTGCGGACAAAAAGCCTTCCAGCGCATTGTGCAGGAAATTATTTTCCTCTTCGTCTATCTGCTGTTTCTGCTGTTCATAATCCGGCGCTTCTTTATCCAGATGCTCGCCTTTGCCACGCAGAAGCCATGCCGTTTTCAGACAGATATAGGCTTTCTCGCTGGGTTTCGCCTGTTTTACGATGGCGTTAACCAACGTCAGCTTATAACGTTCCAGCGCATCGTCATAGGTATAAAACTCTTTTTCTTCCTGCGGTTTAAAAGAGGCGGAAATTTTTTCTTTGATATTTTTCGCCTGCGGAGATGTTACAAATTTGAAGAATCTGCTCAAAGCGGCATATCCGCAATGCGGGCACATAACGATATCATATTTTAACAAATCCACCTGGTCATACTTCGGACGAAGATCCATATCAGTGCCCGCTAGTTTTACCTTGCCGACTTTGACGGTCCTCGCCTTGAATTGTCCATTGCAGACCGGGCAGGTATAGGATTTATCAAAAAGATAATCCGGTTCCTGCATCACCGGAGCCGCGCTTTTGCCCTCTTTGCCCGCTTCGGGTTTCTCCGGCTCCTCATATAAATTCATATTTTCCAGATTGCCCAGTCCAAACTGACCCAATCCCGACAATAAATCTGCCATTGTTACATTCCTCCCAACACTCTTAAATTTAATTATTATTCTATACTTTTGGCAGTACAAAAGAACTTTTTAACGACACAATCCGATTGAATACAAGCGCACCCGGCTTGGAATCTTTGGAGTCCACACAGAAGAAGCCCTGCCTTACAAACTGGAAGCTGTCATAGATTTTCGCGTCCGCTATCGACGGCTCAATACAGCATTCTTCCAATACTGTCAGGGAATTTGGATTCAGGTTCAGACTGCCGTCCTCGTTATAAACCCCTTTTTCTTCCTCGATAATATTTTCATAAAGCCGTACCTGCGCTTTCACTGCACAAGAAGCCGGAACCCAGTGAATTGTGCCCTTCACCTTGCGTCCGTCCGGGCTGTTCCCGCCTTTTGAGAGCGGGTCGTAAGTGCAGTGCACCACGGTTACGTTACCGTCCTCGTCTTTTTCAAAACCGGTGCAGGTAACAAAATATGCATGCATCAGTCTGACTTCATTTCCAGGAAAAAGCCTGAAATACTTCTTCGGGGGCTCTTCCATGAAGTCGTCCCTATCGATATAAAGCTCCCTTTCAAAAGGAACCTCTCTTGTCCCAAGGCTTTCATTTTCCAGATTGTTGGCTACCGTCAGCATCTCCGTCTGTCCCTCGGGGTAATTATCAATTATCAGTTTAATCGGGTGTAACGCCGCCATGACGCGCGGTCTTTTCATCTTCAAGTCTTCCCGGATACAATACTCCAGCATGGAATACTCCGCAGAAGAATTAGCCTTGGATACGCCGCATAAATCCACAAACCGTCTGATGGATTCCGGCGTAAATCCTCTTCTTCTAAGAGCTGCAATCGATACCAGCCTGGGGTCATCCCAGCCATCCACAATACCGTCTTCTACCAGTTTCTTGATATATCTTTTGCCAGTGACTACGTTGGTCAAATACATTTTGGCAAACTCAATCTGTTTCGGCGGATGAGGATACTCCAATTCTTCCACAACCCAGTTATAGAGCGGTCTGTGGTCCTCAAATTCTAACGTACAGATAGAATGGGTAATGCCTTCAATCGCATCTTCAATCGGATGCGCAAAATCGTACATCGGGTAAATACACCATGTATCCCCCGTGTTATGATGGGATAAATGCGCCACGCGGTACAAAACCGGATCCCTCATGTTGATATTGGGGGACGCCATATCAATTTTGGCGCGCAGGGTTTTCTCACCGTCTGCATACTGTCCGTTTTTCATTTCTTCAAACAAGCGCAGATTCTCTTCAACGCTTCTGTCCCGGTTTGGGTCATCCTTCCCCGGTTCTGTCAGCGTTCCCCTGTATTCACGCATTTCCTCCGCGCTTAAATCTGACACATAGGCTTTGCCTTTCTGAATCAGTTTCACGGCGCCTTCATACATTTGACCGAAATAGTCAGAGGCAAAAAACAGTCTGTCCTCGTAGTCCGCTCCCAGCCATTCTACATCTGCTTTAATCGACTCGACAAATTCATTCTTTTCTTTCGTCGGATTGGTATCATCAAAGCGCATATTGAACTTACCACCATATTTCTCGGCAAGCCCGTAATTCAACAGAATGCTTTTCGCGTGTCCGATATGCAGATAACCGTTGGGCTCCGGCGGGAACCGCGTATGCACCGTATCATATACGCCTTCCGCTAAATCCTTATCAATTATCTGCTCGATGAAATTCTTGGAAACAACTTCTTTCCCTTCTGCCGACACTATTTTTTCATTCTCACTCATAGTCTCTGTATCCGATATCCCTACAATCCAGATATCATCCACTACCTCCTTTGACCATGTTTTGCCTATCCACGATTATTATATTACCATAGGAAACTCAAAATATAAAGCACAAATTCAGAAACAATCCGCTAAATTCCGAAACAATTAGCACAAAAACCTTCTCTGGCGGCAATTCCAGTATCAGTTATCCGTGCCAAGCTGCAATTCCGCCTCTTCTCTCAGCAGCGTTTCGTCATAAAAAGGCGTGCGGTAAATACAGGTTCCATCCGTCAGATAAATACAGTTTCTGGCTCCGTCTGCTGCAAGGAAGCCGTTGATGCGTGCAATTATCTCTGCCTCTGTCTGCTGCCCCACATCATAGATAAGGTAGGCGTCGCTGTTGCCTGCAAGGACATCAAAATCTGCTCCTTTTGCCTGGATAAAGCTATTTACAGATTCTTCCAAGCCGCTCAGCGTCCCTTCTTCTATCAGCTTCTTTTGCTCTGCATCGAAGGAATATCTTATAATATCCCCGTCTTTATAGACCATATAAAGGGTTCGTCCCGCCTCCGCTTCCTTATCATCAAAGAACAAGGTTTCCACATATGTCGCATTAATCCCTTCCAATTCCTGAAGACAGTCCTTTTGCCCTTGTCTTAAAGCCTCCAAATCATACAGCCGCAAAACGTCTGCATCTTTAGAAACTGCCGCCAGATACTGCATGGAAGGGTCAGTCGCCACTGCATTATTATCCCTAAAAAGCTCCGTATCTTCTATTTCATAAAGCAGGGAGCCGTCCTCTAAATCTTGCGCATACAATGTCCTGCTATTACGAAAGATGATGTAGCGTCCGGTTTCATCCGTTTGCAGATAATCGCCGTATTGCTCGCCTTTTTCATAGAATGCTTTCTGCTCCCCGTTTTCCTCATCCAGTAAATATATGCCATCACCCGTTATCAGTGCAAGGACATTTTTGTCTGGGTAAAAACTCATCCCCCTCAAATGATTGTCTGCCTCAAAATGCCACAACATTTCCCCGGTATCGGTATCCATCATTTCTACATAAGTAGTATACCCACTCACATAAGAAGATATGGCAAGATACTTGCCATCACCGCTAAGTACGGCCTCGGCATACTGGTTTTCTGTCTCACAAATCTGCTCTAAGCGGCTCCCCGCCGCCATCCGGTACAATGTTATCTTTTTATCCAGATAGGGAAGCGTTGCCGAATAACCTTCCCCGATTTCAAACATTTTCACATTGTTAGAAGTACAATTGGAAAACGTCGTTCCCACTAAATCTGTCATAATATCCAAGTTTACATAATGCCATACACCATCCCGCGTAAATACCATAAAGGAGTCTGTTCCCGTATAATTCCCCAATTTCACAATCTCTGAATTAAAGAAAAAATTATCGATATACGCGCCGTTTCGCCTATCCAGGACAACTGCGCCGTCATAAGCGGTGCAGAGCATATAATTGCTGCCTTCTTTAGAAGAGAGCGCCGCTTTATAAAGCCACTGATTCTCGCTTACATAAGTCCAGAGGAAAGTGTCATCCGCCGTCAAATCGCAGGCATAGAGGATTCCGCCCGCGTTGTTATTCCAGACGCTATCTCCTGTACGGAACTCCTCGTTATCGACTACATAGAGAACGCCTTCTGAAAATCTCATGGACTTGACGTCGCTGTAGGCAACGGCATACCGGCGGTAAAGCTCCCCGGTTTTGGCATCATAGACTGCCACCAGATTGTCGTCCCCGGATGAAAACGCCATAGCAAACAGGGTTCCCTCTTCATTGAACACTGCGCCGTCCTGAAGCTTGATCTCGTTTCGTTGACTAGTCTGGTCATCTTCTGTCTTGGCGCCGGATAGTTTTCCTGTGGCGTCCACCTTCCCACTTTTCCCTTGTATAAGAATAAATCCGTCCTCTGTGCTGATAACCGCCTTATCACTTTCTTTTGCATAACCAATCTCTGCAACCTCTTCGCAATCGACATGATATATGACTGTCCCGGTCAGAATATCGTAGCAATCCACACCTGCCTCAGAAGGATAGAAAAAAGTATCTTCATCCAGAAACGCAATCTCATCTTCACCATGATACAAATCTTTTTCCAGCAGAAAAGAAGTCAGCCTTTCCCCGCTTGCCCCGTCCCATACGCATATCATGCCGAAATCATCCATCGTCAGAATCCTGCTGCCCTCCGGGGATATTTCCATGAAATCTATCGTCGTATCCGCCTCTAAAATCCTATCTGGCAGAATCTGGGAATTGTTTTCATAAACGCGCAGACTTTCCGACAGGGCATAAGCCACCTTAGCCGTGTAAGGGATATCCTCGTTCACGCCGCCCGGAAAAACTTCCAGCGCGGTTTCTATGGCGCCGATTCTATCGCCTTTTTCCAACAAATTTTCCGCCTCTTTGGCCTGGGAAATACAATGATTACGCAGGGCAAGCGCATACTGCGTCTCGATTTCTTCCGCCTGTGCGCTGATTTCCTCCGACTGTGCCGTAATCTGCCTGTTCTGCCTGCTGATCTGCAATGCCATCGTCGTGCTGATGAGTCCGAAAAGCAGACAGACGCTGCTTCCTGCCAGTGCCGCCGTCAGGATTTTACGCATTCTCTGTTCCCTGTGGCGCTGCTTTAAATCATCATAGCTGCAGCCAAACATCGGAGCCGCCAGCCGCAGAGTCTCACTCTTTATCTTCTTACGGATTTCTGACTGGCTTTCCCCTCTTACATCCGCCGCCAGCGGCTCCACCGGAATCCGTTTCCTGGAAACGCTGCCGTCTTCTGCAATTTCTTCCTCTTCCCGATATAGAAGCTCCGGCGGAAAAGAATCTTCCGGTTCGCCTTCTACCAGCACCAGCAGGATACGCTCCCTGCCATGAAGCTTTAAAAACGTCTCGATTTCCTTTTTACACCATATTGACTCATTCAGTCTGGGAGAACAGATAACAATCAGAAACTCCGACTGCTCCAAAGCTTCCATAATCGGATCCGCAAGATTGCTGACTAACGGCAATTCCTCCTTATCCCGGAAGACCCGCGTAATCTTAGTCTTCGCCGTCTCACCGCCATCCTGCATTCTGCGCGCCACATTCCCCGGCAGTTTAAGACTTTCCAATTGCTTATGCAGATTCTGTGCGACAAAGCTGTCAGGTTCCGTATGTCTGTAACTGATAAATGCGTCATAATTCCATGTCTGTCCCATCGCCCTTACTCCACCCTCGTCTGTACTAATCTTCTTCCTTCCTATCATATGTTTTAAAGAAAATATCCCGTTCCACGACATAGATGTCATGTCTGTCGTCGCATCTTACCACCAGATAGTCGCCCGGTTTTCCCAGCATGTATTTTTCCTCATCCCAGGCAGTAAATACTTTGACCCTTGTAGTCAACTCTTTTGCATGGATGTGTGTGCCGCCGCTGGCGATGCAGATTTTGGCATAATCCGCAAGATGCAGCACTGTACCGTCGTCCCTGTTATGAATGGTAGGCTGATACTCCGTTTTTATCACACAGTCCGCCGCACAGTATGGTTCCTCGGTCAACTCATAAGTCTTTTCAAACTTGCCAGTTCTGTTGGGATAGACCTCGCCTTTGATTCCTATCATAATAATTAAATCCGGCTCCACTACCATATCTACATCCCCCTCTAACGTCCTAATGGTAATCGGCGTGCCATTCGGCAATACGTCCGTCGCCCGGACAAATCCAAGGGGCATCTTTTTCTTCACATAAGACTGCATATCCGAGACGTCAATCTCATACTCTTTCGCTACGATTATCTGACAGTTGTCAAAATAGTCATTGAGCCGTTCACTAAAAAACGCTTCTGAATGCAGGGTCGGATATACCTCCTCATATAATGTCTTACTGATAAACCCGCCCGCTTTCTCATGATGTCCGCCGCCGGAACCGATTCCTTCCGCTAAAAACGCAGCAAGCTCATTTGCCTGTACTTCTTTCACACAACTACGCACCGAGAATTTATAGCCGTCCTTCCATTCATTATAAACGACGCAGACATAGACCTCCGCCACCTGCAATAAGAAATCGCTGATTAAGCCTAAAATATTCGGGTCGCAGGGCTGGGACTTGATAATCGCATAATGGTAATCGTCATTATAAATATGCCGAATCAGCGCCACACCTGCAATCTCAAGCTCATCCAAAGACAAGTTGGAATTGCGGAACAACTGTATCAGCGTTTTTTCACAAGGCAGCGTCTCCCGCATGTCCATATCCAGCGGATTGAAAATCTCCGCAAACTGATTCGTATCCGTATAAAGCCCGTAATAAAGCGCCGTTCCCAGCTTGGTATCCTTAACCTCAAAGCCTTCCTCCCGCAGCATTTTCCAGACCAGCGTAGAACAGCTGCCCAGCCCCGGATTGATTTCACTCAGTACGACGCTGCGGTTTTCTATCTGATGATGGTCGATAATCGCCACATTTTCGGCCGGTATTCTTGTCACATTCCCTGCACCGTACTGACAGTCCACCGTCACAAGCAGCCCTTCCAGTTTTCCCTGCGGCGTATCGCGCAGCAAATCCTCCATGCGCTCGATATACTCAACGGAAATTTCCAGATGCTCCAGCATCAGGCATAGATTCGATTTCTGAATCCGGCTCCTTCCAAGATATACCAGCCGGACGTCTTTGCCAAGCTGCCTGAAATAAGTATACAGTGCATAACCGGATGCAATTGCATCTGCGTCGGGATTGTCGTGACACTGAATCATAATGGGATTATAGGGATTTAAATCAGAAAGTTTCATGCCGGATACCTCGCTTCTCTTTATCGTACTTTCAATCATTACCATTTATCATAATGCAACGGCATGGGAACAAGCCGCCCTTATGCCTTTCTTATCCAGTATATCAATATTGGGGGCGTTTGGCTATCTAAAAATAATTATAATTTCAGCTCATAATTTAAACTCATAATTCAAGCATCTTAAATTTAGGCAGTTAAAAGTTCTTGTCCAAAATTCCTGTATAAAATTGTCAAATTCAGTTGCCAGAAATCTATGCTTCCTGTAGAATGGAAAAGTGGGCAATTACAAAACCGGATTCACAGGAAAGCCCACTACGCAGGAGGAATAGATCATGAAAAAGACCAGTATTTTTAAACAATTACTGATACCGATGATTGCAATCGTATGCGCCCTCGCGCTATGCCTGACGGGAATTGTCGTATCGGTTTTCGCAAAGTCCTATGAAGCGGAAATTTACGGGCGAAGCCAGGATAAATCGCAGCTTGTGTCCGGTGAAATTGCCACCTTTTTAGATGGGGCATTCGGCGTCACCAAAGAATTGGCGGTCAATCCCAGCATCCTGACGATGGATACGGCAATACAGACCCCGATTCTGGAAGACTGTGTGCGACGTAATTCTTATCTGGAACTGCTTTACATCCAAGGAACGGACGGTATGCAGACAGGACGTTCATCCGGGGAGCTGGCAGACCGCTCCACGAGATGGTGGTTTACACAGGCCATGCAGGAGCAAAAAGACTTTATTTCCAAGTCCTATTATTCCGTGAACACCGGAATGCCTTGTACTTCCATCTTTTTTCCTATGTACCGGGATAATGCCCTGGTAGGCATTTTTGCAGTGGATATTAAACTGGATTATTTGCAAAGTCTGATTGAAGAATTTTCGGACATGGACAATGGGGAATACTCCTTCGTCATCGATGGGGAAGGCGTCGTCGTGGCGCATCCAGACAGTACCCAGATTGAGGAACTTTATAACTACAAACTTATGACGAAAACGGTTTCCAAAAAAGACACAAACGGGATTCCATTGACAGACGCAGACGGCAATATCCTGACAGAAGAACAGGCAATCACCGTTTCTAAAGATTATCAGGACATCATTGCTGACGTTATGACCGGAAACTCTGGAAGCTGTAAAATGAAAAATGATGGGGAATCTTATGTGGTAAGTTATGCTTCTATCCCGCTCAAAGGGGAGTCGGATTCCTGGTCTGTCATAACGCTTCACAAAGAATCCGAAGCCCTCGCGCCGGTATATCGAGTCATTCTGGTGGCTGTCCTAGTCGATTTATTGATTATCCTGATTGCCGTCGTAGTAATCGCACTGCTTGCCCGCAAACTGACCCAGCCCATCGTCGCCATCACCGAACTGATTGGTAACGCTTCCGAAGGCGATTTCACAATCCAGGCGGATGAAAGCAGCCGAAATGAAATCGGCGTTCTTTCAAAGAGTTTCAATAAAATGACTGAAAAAATATCCGCAATCCTGACCAAAATTGCAACGATTACCGGGGAAGTCGTAGAAAGCGCCGACCACTTAAAACAGATTGAAGAAAACATGGATACCGTCAGCCAGGCTGTCCGGGAAATCGCAGACGGCACGGATACGCAGAACGCAGACGTAGAACAGGTTGTTACGCAGGAAGATGAGCTGAATGAAAAGTTCGGACAATTACAGGAAAAGAGCGGACTGCTTCTGGCAAATGCGCAGAATACCATTGTTTCCGGGGAAAATGGTATGAAGAGCGTCAGTGAACTCAAGAAACAAAATGAAACTGCCGCAAAAGGCATGGCGGACGCTTTTATCAAGATTATGGCATTGGAAGAACAGTCCCAGAAAATTTCGGGAATTTTAAGCACGATTAACGAAATATCCTCCCAGACCGGGCTGCTTGCCTTAAACGCGTCTATCGAAGCCGCCCGTGCAGGCGAGCACGGCAGGGGATTCGCAGTCGTGGCGGAATCCATCGGAAAACTTGCCTCGGACTCCACCGCCGCAACTGCTGATATCGAAAAGATTATCGATGAACTATGCAAAGACATTTCGGACACCGTGGAAAATATCGAGTCCATCCGCGCAGGCGTGGACGGACAGACTATCGCAGTAGATAAAGTACAGGATACTTTCATGGACTTCCGTTCTTTAGCGGAAAAAACGCGGGAATCCGTTCAGGACATGGAACAATTAGTCGAAGACATCCGCCATTGCGACCGCTCCATTGTAAACGCTGTAGACCGAATCCGGGATATTTCTACCAACACCGCCGGACTGACCGAGAAGGTGGCGTCTTATCTCGAAGAACAGCTGACCGGCATCAAAAATGTAGCAAACCGCATCAATCATCTGTCCACCGTTTCAGAAGAAATGGAGCAGGACATGTCAAAGTTCAAATTATAAAAAATGGACACTGTCTGGCAGCGTAAAAACCGGCAAAAGACTTCTGGAATATCGGAAGCGCTTTGCCGGTTTTATTAATTTTGAAAATTTTCTGCTAGTTTCATACAATAATCAGCAAAATTTGTAAGAAAATAAGCAAAAATAGTTATTGACATTTGCCATTTTCTGTGGAAGACGATATACTGTTACTAAAACAGCATACAAAGGAAATGGACAATGAGCGTAATAAAACAATCAAATAATTCTCTGCAGACCACTATGACAAACTATTTCGACTACTGCCAGTACCAAAAACGTCTGGACTCCAAAACACTCAAAGCCTATCGCATCGATTTACGCCAGACCACCGACTATCTTTTCTCCCAATTCCCCATTGACGATTACGCTGACATAACTCCTCTGATGCTGGAAACCTACATTTCTTTTCTGCACAAATCTTATCAGCCTAAAACGGTCAAACGCAAAATTGCGTCTTTAAAAGCCTTTTTTCATTATCTGGAATATCGTGATCTGATTAGCATCAATCCTTTTAACAAAATCCACACCAAATTCCGGGAACCCGTCATCTTACCTAAAACAATCCCTCTGCCTACAATAGAGCTGTTTTTATCCACCCTCTATGCGCAGAAAAAGGTCGCAGATTCTCCTTATCAAAAACTCTGCATCTTACGGGACATCGCTGTAATAGAGCTGCTTTTTGCCACCGGGATACGGATTTCCGAACTCTGCTCCCTCAAGCCGCAGGACATCAATCTGGAAGAACGCAGCGTGCTGATTTACGGCAAAGGTTCCAAAGAACGCAAACTGCAGCTCGGCAACGAAGCCGTCGTGCAGGCGCTTTCACAATACCGGGAAGCAAACAGCCATGCCATGCATGAATGCGGCTATTTCTTCACCAACAAGCTGCACTGCCGCCTTTCGGAGCAGTCCGTCCGCCATATGATTGCCAAATACAGCGACCTTGCCGCCATCGAGCTGCACATCACCCCGCACATGTTCCGGCATTCTTTTGCCACCTGCCTTCTGGAAGCCGACGTGGACATCCGTTATATCCAGGAAATGCTTGGACATAGCTCCATCCATGTCACGGAAATCTACACCCATGTGGCAATGGCAAAGCAAAAGGATATTTTGACAACGAAGCATCCGAGGAAGGATTTGAGGGTGTAGGGAAGGGGAATTTGTATAATTGGTTGTAATGTATATGGAGCGAAATATATCTTTTATTATCCTTCTTCGTTCTGTTGTGTTTATATTTTACTGTGTATTTCTCTTTTTTGCTGATTGTTTACAAATAATTTCTGAATAATTTGATTACATTTTGAAGCGTTGCGGTTATGGTGGATAATTAAGAGTTATCCGTTGGTTTTGATGGTAATTATATGGACTATTTATAA
>JAMPHJ010000073.1 GCA_023663465.1 Muribaculaceae bacterium
ATAAACAGGCATTCTGGAAAAGCACAATCGAAAGCATAGAAATAGACCGTGAAACCCACCAGATAAGCGGTTTTAATTTTCTAAAAAAATTGGAGTAGTAAAAATCATACACTGTCGAATTTGAGCCTCACGCCACCTCCCTGGAATCCAAAGGCGACGGCTATGTGGTAGCCTCTCTCGGCGAAGACTCCGGCTATGTGCCCTATACCGCATTTTCCGCCAAAAAAAGCTATATAGAAGCCCACCCGGAAGTCATTCAGGCATTCACCAACGCGTTGCAAAAGGGCATGGAATATGTACAAAACCATTCCGCCGCGGAAATTGCCGCCGTCATACAGCCTCAGTTTGAAGAGACCGACGCAGACACCATTACTACCATCGTAGAACGCTACGCCGGGCAGGATACCTGGAAATCCGATTTGATTTTTGAGGAAAAAAGTTTTACACTCTTACAGAATATCCTGGAAGAAGCAGGGGAACTGGAAAAACGGGTTCCTTATGAAGACCTTGTAGACACCTCTTTCGCCACGAAAGCGGCGGAATAAAAATTGAAATTCTTCTATGTAAAAAGCAGCCATGCAGGACTTATGTTAACCTGCTGGCTGCTTCTGTTATTCTGCTTCTGGCGCAGATTTCTGCGCCTTAGACTCTTTTGGCGCCTTTTTTCCCGTGGGCATATCACGCATTCCGTCTATCATTTTCTCAATCAGAAGCTTCTTCGTATAGACGTCGAAACTCAGCATACAGATAAAAGAAAACATCTGTAAAAATTGCTGCATATCTTCCGGCGCCTGTGTAAAGGTTCCTTCCGCAATCTGGAATTTCTCGATAATATCCTTTTTCAAAACCTCTGTCTGCTCGCCTTCTAACCCAAATACCGTCTCATATATCGTCTGTAAATCAAAATCCTGCTTCACGCCGAAGAATTGCTCCGATATCGGTTTTAAAAGCGACTGGATATCATTAATCGACAGAATCCCTTTATAATAGTAGATAAAAATCAATAGCATTACATGCTCTCTAGAATATTTCTTCTTCACAGGCGGCGGCAGCAAATCGTTTTTGGCGTAATTATTAATCATCGTCTTCGTCAGAATCTTGTCTTCTTCCGGGTTCCTGGTCGAATTTCGCAACTTAGATTCCATAAAAGTCGTCACCTGGTCCATATACAAATCAATATTGGGAATGTCCTCAGACCGGATATACGCAATTCTATCCAGACTGCCTAATATGCTGTTCAATAAATCTTCTGTCTTAATTGTCATGCGTCTCTTCTGCTCCCCTTCCATCGATAGCCTTTATAGTATATTATATAGTTTTTATTACTACATGACAAGTCTTTTATGTCTAAATTTCACCCGATTTTTACCCGAATTTCCATGAATAAGCATTCTTTACTTTCCACCCGTCCCATGCTATACTAAAAACATAAACAATGTAACGTATTAAAGTGTGAAAGTCCCTTGGAAAAGCGAGGTTCCTCATGAATAAAAAATTAAAAAGTGACGCCGTAGACCATTTATTTGACGCTATCTTGTGCCTGGAAACCAAAGAAGAATGTTACAATTTTTTTGAAGATTTATGCACGGTTAATGAGCTGCTTTCCATTACCCAGCGCTTCGAGGTGGCGTCCATGTTGAAAAATCATAAGACCTATCTGGAAATTGCGGAAAAAACCGGCGCCTCAACCGCCACCATCAGCCGTGTCAACCGTTCGCTGAACTACGGAACCGACGGCTATCAGCTGGTATTCGACCGGCTGGGAAAGCCTTAATCTTCCAGAAGGAATCCGGCGAGTTTCAGCTGTTTTTCCACTTCGTTAAGAATTTCTTCACGCGGCGCCGTTATCGTATGGAAATGCACGCCCTGGGTCAGTATGGTTAAAGGCTTTGTTTCGTTTTCTTTTACCTTCTGTACAAACTCCTGCACGTCCGCCCGGTTATGGATAATCAAATCCGCCATGATTCTGCCATAGATAGGGTGTTCTACCGACACGTCCAGCACGTCCGCGCCATTATCCACAATCAGATTCAACTCCTGCTCGATTTCTTCATTTTCATGCTTTACTTTCACTGTTTTCCGGTAAGGTAAGACGCCGGTATCCTGCAATAACAGATAGCCCTTATTGGTGGATAGGATTTCCTCACAGGAAGCGCGTAAAAGTGCGATATCCTGGACGATAACCTGTCTGCTGACGCCCAGTTTCCGGGCAAGCTCCGTACCGGATATGGGACGGTATTCCTGCTGCAATAGTTCCATGATTTTCTTTCTTCTCTTATCGCCTTCCATAAAAACAATCCTTTCGCTGCAAAAACCGCACTTTACGCCGCCTGGTGCACTATAACAAAAGATGCCCCTTTCGGAAGCATCTTCACCTTTTATTCTATAATCAAACCTTCCATAATATAGAGAAGCTGTTCATCCACCCTTGCTTCCGTAATCCCGATTGTCTGGGAGTTAATTTTCATGCCCTCTAACACATACATGATATTATCGGCAGCCCCTTTGGGATTCTCACAATAAAACTCACCCGATGCAATCCCGGACTCGATTAATTTCTCTATGACCCGCGAACCCGCCTCAAACTGCTTTTTCAGCATGGAATTTTTCTTATCTTGATTGGCAAAAGCATACTCGTAAACCGCCATAGACATATTGTTCTTTTTCCGCAAAAGCTCTTTCTTCTGCTCCTTTAAAAATAGAGTAAGGATATCCGCTGCGGAATCTTCTTTCGTAATCCTTCTCGTAAAGTCATCGTCCGTCTCGTCCGCTTCCTGCTGTAACAGGGCGAGGAAAATTTCTTCTACACTGTCAAAATATAAATATAACCCGCCCCGGCTGATTTCGCAGGCGTCCACAACATCTTTCATCGTCACATTTTTATAACCCTTTTCTACGAAAACCTTGCGCGCTGTTTCCAATATATATTGTTTCTTCTGTACTGATTTTTCTCCCATAATGCCTTCCTTTTATGATTCCATTGGTCTATCCCAAAATTCTATATTTTCTTTCATCTTCCACACAACTTTGAGGAAAATGCTGTTCTTCACCGCATCGCTCCAGAGAACGCTCCGCGTCATTCCGCCCATGATATATTTGGATAAAATGCCTTTCAAAACATCCATCTGCGTAATGTCCGCCCTGGCAATCGCCCTCAGCTCATCTTCAACCGTCCTGATTCGATGTCTGGAATAAATATATTGATAATTGCGGTCTAACAGTGTCGTCCTCTGCACCTCTTTGATAAAACCAAGCAGCGTACTGTCATAGACTGGAAAAGGAATGGAATGCTCGCTGATTCCAGAACCGCTGAAATTCTGTGAAACGCTCTTCCCCGCCTTCTCTTCCAGCCACGGGAGGTAACGTATCAGCCGCATAACGTCCGGTTTATATTCGCTTACGACCAGTCTTCTATATTCGATATCTTCTATTTCCATTGCCATGAAATCACGATAACCTTTCTTTCATTCCGCCTGCCTACAGCTAAAAAAACATGTGTGTCATAAATATTTTATCATATTTCCGAAAAAAGTACAGTACAAAAATTTTTTACCCTATATCTTACGCACGGAAATCAATTTTCAGTCAGCATGTAAATACTGAGGTGGCAGGGCAGATAGAAATCCCGCGAAGGCGCGCTCTCGCTCCGTGAAAAACGCAGCGGTACTAAGTTCAAAAGCCGCGTTGCGTCTTTTTCGCTAAGTGCCGGCGTTTTTCAAGGACCTTCGTGGGATTTCTATCTGTCCTGCCGATTCAATGTGAAAGAGCTGACTGAAAATTGATTTCCGTGTATCATCTTACGCGCTTATTCTTGTATTTCTTGTCAAAACGGCTTATAATAGAGAATAAATAACAACGCCTGCAGCAGCAGACAGAGCGGGAGGATTTCTATGGCAGCAAAAGAGTTTTCGGCGGGAACATTACTTATCCAGAGTGAACAGGCAATGAATGCATTGCATGTTATCACCAAAGGTTCCGTACACGCCTCATTTCCGGGAGGTGATTTTTATTTACACAAGGGTGATGTCATCGGCGTCTGCGAGCTGAACTATGATTATCATTTCATATCTTACCAGGCAGAAGAAGACATGGCGATGGTCTCTTATCCCTGCACCGGCAAGAACTTACTCACGATATTAAGCGCAAAATCAGACCTTCCAAATCTGATTACCGCTTCTTTACATAGGCAGCTGCGCGATATTTTCGACCAATATGAACTGGCGCGGTTTGACAGCGATAACTTCTATCAGTATCTGATGAAAAGTTATTCTGAATACGGACGTTTCACGACCAAGCACGGACTCGCCACGAGAGCGCTTCCGGGACTGGAATCCGTAACGGAACTTTCCTTAGAAGAAGATGTCCCAGACTGGATAGCTTCTTATTATGAGCAGTTAGAGCGGATTATGAAGAGTCTTAACGCCAAATCACAATTTGCAAATTTCGTGCGCGGCATCTTATTTAAGGCAAGTCAGGATATTTATGACATCGTTTCCGTCTGTCGGGAAATCTATGATTATAAGACGGAAATTACGGATCTGTTAATGAATGAAAACCGGCTTGATTTCTTTGATTTGTACGCAAGCCTCTTATATAAAATCGGTTCCCATGATGAGGATTCCACTGCGGTTACGGCAGCCTTAGGCAAAATGATGATTCAGCTTGAGGGACAAAACACCATCGATAAGGATATGTATCAGGAGCGTGTCAAAGAATATAAAGAAAAACTCGCTTCCTTAGATGAGCTTACGGAATCTTCTTCCACGCAGCCGCAGGCATTTGATGAGGCGGATATCAAGGATTCCCTGAATACGATTCTGCTCTATGCGGGCTGCGACGATGAAACAGCGGCTGCCTTTAGAACCAATATTGAGAAGTACAACCGTCTGACCGACAAAAACGGCACGGATGACTCTCTCAGGAAACTGCGCCTGAGTATTACCAAGCTGTTTTACCAGGTTTATGCGGACGCTTTCATCAAGAGCCTGTCCGATTCCAACGTACCAAGAATCCTTAAAATGTTCTTTAACTTCGGCTATGTGGATGAGACGTTGGCGGGCTTAGAAAACGCAGCTTACCTTTATTCGATTGTGGATTCTCTTCCCACTGATCCGGAGCATGGCGTTTACACCGTTTATGAATGGCTTCATGCCGTTTATGAAGGGCAAAAGGTTCCTAGCCGCAACGAATTTGACAACGATTATCCGGCTTATGTGCGAGAGTTAAAAGCAAACGGTAAAATTGCACCCAGCGAAGAAGCGGATATGTTAAACGATAAAAAGGAACAAGTGCTTTTTGAATTGAACAACATGGTTACAAGCACCAATAAGATGACTTTTGGACGGATTAGTATCTTCTGTCCTGTCTTCTCAGAAAGCAATGTATTAAAAGACCTGCCGGATTCCCTTGTTTCCGCCAAAAAAATCAGAGAATCCTTTGAACGTATCTGCAGCATTGATTTCAGCGCTTATTACCGGGATACGCTTTACAGCAATCCAGCCATAGGCATTGCCAAGGAAAATATCGGCGTGGAAATCCTGCCCGATGTTATCTTAACGCCTAATGTCGGTGTGCGCGGCGTTATGTGGCAGGAAATCGAAGGCAGGAAGAGGACTTCACCTGCCCGTATGTTGGTATCCATTTTCCAACTGGAAGATTTAAACAACATCCTCGTCCGGCTGACCGGGGAGTTCCGCTGGGAAATGTGCAAACGTATCCAGGGCGCAAGATGGAACGATGTCTCGGAGCCTTCCCTTACGAGCGAATACTGCGATTATATCCAGTTTTACAAGAAAAACCGGGATTTGTCGGCGGATGCCAAAGATAAAATCAAACTTGCTATGCAGAAGGCAAAGAACAGCTTTAAGGAAATGTTTATCAGGGATTATGAATCCTGGATTATCTACGAAGGCGCCGGCTCGCCCCGCCTGAATAAGATAGCGCGTTCCATTCTCTTTACCCACTGCCCGTTTTCCAAAGAAATACGGGATAAGCTGAAAGTGAACCCGCTCTATAAAGAGACAATGGACCGCTACGACATCAAGCTGTCCCAGAAGATTCACCATATCAACAATGTGTTCCAAAAGCTGAAAAACGGGGGAGCAGAGATACCGCCGGAGCTTCAGGCGCAGAGAGATTTCTATGATAAATAGGATTGAGATTGTCAAAAGACAGTGTTTATAAAGGAAAAAGGATAGGAGGAGCGTCATGTCCATTACCATCAAGGACGTTGCAAAAGAAGCCGGCGTTTCTATTGCCACAGTATCGAAAGTGATTAATGGAAAGCCTTCCATATCAGACGCTACGAGGAAGCATGTGTGCCAGGTGATGGAACGTCTTAATTACCATCCCAACGCACAGGCAAGCAATTTTGCCCGTCAAAAAACGAATATCATCGTATTCCTCGCCCTTACAGAGTCCCACACCGCTTTCGACAATCCGCATATGTTCGAGATTCTCTGCGGTGCACAGAGTAAAATTCGTGAGAAAAACTATCATTTCAGCTTCCTTGCCTTTTCAGATAAAGAAAAAATCTGCAAGGAAGCTATGGACATCATCGGCAGGAAGGCGGCGGACGGGTTAATCGTTCATGGTTCGGCTACCTCGCGCCCTCTTGCCGATTTTCTGGCGGAATCCGCTTTTCCTCATATCATTATCGGACGTCCGCCGTTCTCGACCGCTGCCTGCTGGATTGATATCAACAATCATGTTTCCGGCGAAATGGCTGCCAAATATCTAAGCAGCTGCGGTTATTCTAAAATCGCCTTTATCGGCGGTCCTGCCACGGATGAGATTTCCCGTCATAGACTGAAAGGTTTCACTTCTTCCATGCGGCTAAAAAAACTGCCAGTACCCGATTCTTTTATCAAGTATGGCAGTTATAGTAAGGCCAGCGGTTTTCAAATGATGGAGGAGCTGCTTCGCGGAAGCTGCCTGCCAGACGCTGTTATCTGCGAAAATAACCAAATCGCTATGGGCGCTGTCAGCGCGATTGAAAAGCACGGAATGTCCATCCCGGATGACATTGGTGTCATAACTTTTGACGACTATCCGCTGTCTCATCTTATCGACCCGCCGCTTACCGTCGTGGATATTGACGTACACGAGATGGGACGTGAAGCAGCATCAATATTACTAAAGAAAATCAAAAATCCCGCTCTGCATATCCAGTCTTTCGCTACCCTGCCGTCTTTAATCGTGCGCTCTTCGCTGAAAAGCCCGCTGCCCGCACCTGCTTCATCCATATCTGAAAGAACTGCTGTTGACATCTGAAGGAACCACTACTGACAAAGGAAATATCTACTCTTCATGACACTGCCAGATAACATACCCATTCCGGCTAAGCGTCTCTCCTACATACCCCTCTTCCAGAAGGCTTTCGCCCTCTCCGGGAAGCTGTAATTTCTGCTCCTGCCCTGCGTTTATTACTATTAGCAATTTTCCTTTTTTATTTTCTCTCTCAAAGGCGAACATTCCCTCTTTGATAAACTGCCAAAGCGGGCGATACGCGGAATCCGCATCAAGGTATTGTTTCCGAATCGTTATCAGGCGCTGTAGGAAAGTGCATTGCGCGCCCTGGATATCCCAATCCATTCCGGTCCGGTACTCCGACTCCGTAATCCCGGTAATTTCCTGTTCATCGCCATAAAACAAGCTCGCCGCTCCGGGCATCAGCATCAACAGGATACAACCCAGCCGCCACCTTGCCGTATCACCGCTACACAAGGATAGAAAGCGTGGGACGTCGTGACTGTCCAGCAGATTGAGCTGTCCATAAACAATATTCGTTGGATATCTGAGGCGCATCTGTTCAAATCCATACGCCGCCAGTTTGCCGTCCGGCTCTTTCGCCGTGAGATATTCCTTACAAATCCGGCGGAAATCATAATTCATGACCGAATCAAAGGCATCTCCTCTTAACCAGGTTTCCGCATTTTCCCAGACTTCCCCAATTAGTACCGCCTCTGGATTTTCCTTTTTCACCGCCGCCCGAAAGGTCCGCCAGAAATTACGGTCGATTTCGTTAGCCACGTCTAACCGCCAGCCATCCACATGATATTCCCGTATCCAATAGGCGCCCACGTCCGCAAAATACATCTGTACCTCTCTGTCCGAAGTATTGAGTTTCGGCATCTTTCTTTCATATGCAAAGCAGGTATAGCCCGGTATTTCTTCCGGACTCTGCGGTTTTTTTACCGGAAATTCCAAATGATAGAACCACTTACAGTAGCGGGAATCCCTGCCCTTTTCCACCACATCCTGAAAGGCAAAAAACTCCCAGCTACAGTGATTGAAGACCCCGTCGATTACGATCTTCATTCCCCGCTCGTGCAATGCGTCCACAAGCGCGCGAAATTCTTCTTCCGTCCCCATCCCTGCATCGATATGATAATAGTCCAGCACATCATATTTGTGGTATTCGCCTGCTGCAAAAATGGGGTTTAGATAGAGGCAGGTAAACCCCATTTCCTGAATATAATCCAGATTTTCTAAAATCCCCCTTATTGTCCCGCCCCGCTTTTGCCTGCAAATCCGTCCATCGGGCAGCGCTGTCTCTTCTTTTTCACATTGCAGACTGCGCCTTTTGCTGGCAAAACTGTCCGGGAAAATATTATAGACCACCGCCGTCTTAAACCACGTCGGCACATCGGGTATCTCTTCTTTTAAAATAAACGGATATTGATAATAATCGCTTCTTCCGTCTACAACAGCGGCCCCGATATAGAAATCCGCAAGCTCTCTGGTGAAATGGTCTGCATAATAATAAATCCACTCTTTTCCCTTCACCAGCTCAAAATAATAGCAAATCCGGTTATACGGCGACTCTACTTTCGCCTCGTAATAATCAAAATACGCATCCTGCGCACAGATATCCATCTCGATTTTCGTAAACTCTATCGGCGTCTTCCTACATACCCTGTCCGCATAGAAGAGGTTGCACTGCGTCAAATCCCCTTTTTTGACACGCAGACGGATAATCAGACGGTATTGTGATTCGGCAAAAGCATACTGCGAAAGCGGGATATGCAAAACTGCGCTGCGCTCTATCGTTTCCGTCGTTTTCATCATCCCTTGACACCCCCTGCCGTAAGCCCCGATACCATATACTTCTGGATGCAGAAAAAGACAATCAGAATCGGAAGGGACACCAGAATGGCGGCGGCGGAAAATAACGGCCAGCTCCTGCTATAATCATTTGACTGCAGCTGATACAATCCTGCTGCCAATGTATAACTGTCCTGACTCATCATAAAGGTCGTAGAAAATAAATACTCATTCCATACAAAAATAAGCACCATGACTGCCGTTACGATAATCGCCGGTCTGGCAAGGGGCAGCACTATTTTATAAAGAATCTGCCCGCTTCCTGCGCCGTCAATCCTCGCCGCTTCCTCGATTTCCATAGGAATCGTGTCAAAATAGCCTTTCATATTCCAGATACTGAAAATACACATACTGCCCGCATAAATAATAATCAGACCGATATAAGAATTGAGCAGATGAAACGTCTTAAAGAGCCGAAACAGCGCAAACATGGATAAAATCTGCGGAAACGCATTTAAAATCAACAGCAGTTTCAAGACTCCCTTTCGACCCTTAAACTGATATCTAGAATAGGCATACGCCGCAGTTACCGCCGTTCCCATCGCAAGAACCATAGTACCCACGCTTAAAATCGCCGAATTTTTCAGCCATAATAAGAACGGCTCGTCAAAGAGGACCGCCCGGTAATTATCCAGCGTCATCTTCTTCGGCAACAGGGAAATTCCCGAACCAAGCGCTGCACTCCCGCCGCTTAACGATAAGGATACCGCATACAGAATCGGGATCAGCGTAATGAAACAAATCAGGATGAAAAACAGTTCCAGACAGAAAAGTCCCAGTCTGCCTGCTATTTTTTTCTTACTCATAGGCTCTCCTTTACTCCTCGGACGTAGTCAGTGAAAAAACGATAATAATGCCGAAAATAACAATGGAAACCGCCGAGGAAAGACCATAGTTATTCGATACGAAAGCATTCTGGTGCGCATAGGTTATGATTGTCTGGATTGTTGCACCCGATAAAGAGCCTTTCTGCATCGTCAGCAGATAGATGATATCAAACTGTTTGAACGTGGTAAATGTCGTCATGATGACAGAGGGAAGCAATATCGGTCGTATCGCCGGGACCGTTATGTACAGACTCTGCTTCCAGAATCCCGCGCCGTCCAGTTTGGCGCTTTCATAGTAACTTCTGTCAACACTTTGCAGCGCCCCGTCCATCATCATAATCATAAAAGGCAGCGCCATCCAGAGATTTAAGACCATACAGGAAAGAAAAGCCGGTACGTTCTGCGAAAGAAAATTCATTTTTTCCAACCCCAAAGACGACAACACTTGATTCAGGAAACCAAATTCCGTATTGAACATCCCCACCCGCCATAACAAAATCGACACATAGGCGGGCATCGCCCAGGGAAACATCAATAACGTCTTATACAGCCTCGCTCTTTTCATTCCTTTTACATTCAATCCGAGTGCCAGAAAGAAAGTTACAACAACCTGTATTACCATATTGAAAAATGTCCATACAATCGTGGTAAAAAGTGCGCTGATAAATCCCGAATCCACTTTTAACAAAGCGCGCTGATAGTTCCCCAGCCCGATGATATGATAATCGTCCCAATGATACATATTCATATTGGTCAATGAGATGTAGCCCGTATATAAAATCGGAAATACCACGATGACTCCCACCAGAAAAAGCGCCGGAGTACTGTATATCCACGGTAAAAACCTGCGTTTATGATTCATATTCTTTACTCCTTTTTTAAAAAAACTGCGGTGCATTTCCATGCTGCCCGCAGTTTTTTCCTATTGTCTGCTACTGCATATCTGCAATGGCTGTTTCCGCCTCTTTCTGATACTGCAAAGCCGCCGCTTCCAAGTCTTCGCCGGATTTATTGACCGCCGCCAGAAGAGATTCCGCCGGTCCCCACATCACGCTCATTTCAGGGATATTCGGCATCGGCTGCGCTGTTTCCGCCGTCCGTTTCATCGCCGCAATCATCTCATCTGCTGCAACTGCCTCATCCTCATAAGACTTCTGATTGGCCGGCGCACAGCTTGCCTCTTTTGCTAACGCTACGCCTACCTCCGGGCGCGCCAGTGCAGTTAAAACTTTGCCCACTGCGTCCTTCTTATTCTCAGCCGCATGTTTCATGACGCCGACTGCCTGTACACCGGAATAGGGCGCTAAGGCGCCGCCATCTGGAAGCATGAAATCCGACAGGGACTTGATGCCCAAATCGATTCCCGCATCCCTGATGCCTGACACAAGCCACGGTCCGCCGATAATCGCCGCTGCTTTCTGCTCGTTAAACAAAGTCGTTACCGTATTGTAATCACCGTCCGCCTGAAGCGCTGCAAACTGCTGATTGTAAGCGATTGCCGCCTTCGTATTTTCATCGTTTAAGCCGGGTGTCGCACTCTCATCAATGATATAGCCACCGAATCCATTGATAAAAGGCGCTACATTATAAGCCGTGGAATGCTGGTTTACCACCGCATAAGTACCTGCCGCCGTGTCGGTATGTTCCTGCATATAAGCATAGAGTTCGTCAGTCGTAGCGGGAACCTCTCCTTCCCACATGTCTTTGTTGTACATAAAAAGCAGCGTCTCGAAGTAGATGGGAAGCAGATATTGTTCACCTTTGTACTGTCCTGCCTTCTTCGTCATATCCAACATATCCGCATAGACACTTTCCTCTATGACGTCCGTAATTGGGGCAAGCACGCCCATTTCCACAAAAGCGCCCAGAGAATCATGGGCATACAGATAAAGGTCGGGACCGTTCTCGGCATCGTTCCCATAGAGCTTAATCTGGTCTGTCAGACCGCTTCTTTTCTCAAACGCAACCGTAATACCGTCACCCGCAAGCGTCTCATTCACCTGCATTTCAATGACCTGCATAATCGACTCGTCCCCGTCGTGCCAGATATGGATTTCTGCCGCTTCCGCCGGCGCCGTCGTCTCGGTATCCTCTACCGTATCGGAAGCTTCCCCTGTCCCGGAAGCCTCTTCTGTATCCGCCGATGCCTGATTTTCCGTCTCTCCTGTCGTTGTCACGCTCTCTGGCTGATTTCCGCACCCGGCAAGCAGACCGGAAAACAGCGCCGCGCAAAGAATGACTGCTAATTTTCTTTTCATAGTATCCTCGTATCCTCCTTTGATAATAATTCGTTATCGTTTTTGCTTCATAGAGTGGTTGGCTCTGTAAGTTCTTTTTATCATAAGGAGGGGATGGATACAATGAAATGGGGGATTTTTGAGGGGGAAAAGTTGGGTAAACGGTTTCCTTGGAAGGGGATAAAAAAAGATTGCACAAAAGGTTCCTTTGCGCCTGATGCGGGAACCTTTTGTGTAATCCACCAACCCATCTTATATTATTTCTTTTTACAGAGTAAATCTATTTTGCGACCTTTTTCTGATATTTAACCGCCTCATACCCCTTCGTCGGTCTTCCATTTTCATCCATCAGCGCCATACAGGTTCCCCATTCGGTGTATTCTTCCGGCATTCTGACGAAAGGTTCCCAATAGATATATCCAAGTCCTTTGTTATCTTTTACATCGGAAATAATGCCGATAATACGCTCTAACACTGCTTTCTGGGACTCCTCTGTGGCCGGGTAGCCCGCCGCTTTTTCCAGCTCCCCGCCAAAAAAGCTGCTCTCACTGCGCCTAAAAGCATACGCCGTTTCCATAATCAACAGTTCTTTCCCATAGAGGTCAACCAGTTTGTTCAGATTGTCCTCAAAATCGTCAAATGTACCATGCCAGAAAGGATAATAGGACAACCCGATAACATCAAAATCCTGTACCCCGTTTTCTATAATATTATCAAAAAAGTCCTTGAAAAATCCGTGGTTTCCGCCATGATCCAGATGCAGGATAACTTTCGTACTACGCCCTTTCTGCGTATCCCTGACCGCCCGGATTCCCGCATTTAGAAAACGTGCCAGATTGTCCCAGTTTGGTACTTTCGCGCCGGGGAATTTCTCTTCGTCCGCAAACAGCATCCCGTCGGGGAACAGTATCCCGCAGCGGATTTCATTGCCCACCTGCACCATCGTCGGATAGACGCCGGCTTCATCCATGACGTTCAGGCAATCTTTCGTATACTGATAAACCGCCTCTTCCAATTCATCCACCGACAAATCTTTCCAAGCGTCCGGTTTTCTCTGCGCGCCCGGATCCGCCCAGAAATCCGAATAATGAAAGTCTAAGACAAAACCGATTCCCAGCTCTACAAATCTCTTCGCCAACTGAATCGTCTTTTCCAGATTACAGTATCCGCCGGACTCCGGCACTTTCTCCGGCTCATTCCAGAGTCTGACCCTGGCAAAATTAAAACCTCTCTTTACCGCATACTTTAGCACATCTACTTCCTGCCCTGCCTCGTCATAGTAACGTACCCCCTTGTCCTTCATCTCAAAATAAGATGAAACGTCCATTCCGCGTATCAAATCCGCCATATCCCTTTTCCTCCTTCATAGTATCATTCCTTAGGTAATTACGAAATTAAAGTTTAAAATGTGTAGTTGTATAGAATATGCAATCCATAAGCAGGTACTGTGAAAACGCCGGTACTTAGATGCCGTATTTTGGCATCTTATGTACCGCTGCGTTTGAACCGTAGCGAGAGCGTACCTGCGTTGGATTGTATATTCTGTACAACGGACGGCTGCGATAACCTAATTTCACAATTACCTAATTATCATTCCTTACCCCAACGTATTAACTACCCCGATAAAAACAGGCACATTCGTCTTATCCTCGACAATCGCATAGATAAACGGTCTATCCAGATAGACCTCGTAAATTTCCTCTTCCCGCACTGCCGTTAGATTCCTGATTTCTACAGCGGTTGCCGCTCCTGCTTTCGTGCCCAGCTCATCCACAGCGATATAGGTCTTATGAAGCACCCTGCCAATAAAAAAATTCCCGCCGGCTGCGCTTCCAATCCCGGAAAAATCCGCTTTTTCCATATCAAACGCCTCTCGCATACCCATCTTCTGCAGGATATTGCTAAGTTCTATTTCATACTCTGCTTCAAATTGCGGCATCTTGGCAAGAACGCCCACTCCTGTCCGGGCTTCGGACAGCAAGGTGAGAAATTTCTCTCCATCCAGCGTTTCTACATATTCTTCCGGTGTCATGCCCTCTTTGGGCAGAAGCGCCATGAAACGATAGCCCGATTGGTACGGTTTGAGAAATCCGGTTGCATTTTCATCCTCCAGATAAATGCTTTCTTTTGAAGACATCATCGGGACTTGCTGCTCTGTCTGCGTTATATCCGTAAAAATGCCATCCCGAATCTGCCCCTCTAGATAGGGTTCCTGCCATACGGCGTCAAAAGCTGCTGCATTGACGACATACATAATAGCGTCTTTGGAAATCCTATCAAGAATCCTGTCAATATGCCCGTCGGTTTTTTCTAAAACCCAGCGGTTTATTTTCTCTAAGGTATTTTCATCCATCGCTTCCTGATAGATTTCTACATCGAAAAACGTCGCAGTTTTATCCAGAAAGCTTGTTTCTATTTGTATCTGCCCATTATTTTCATCAAACCAAATCGAATTGGCGATTTTCAGGCTGGCGCCTTCCTCATCGAGAAGCCCATCTGTCCACGCCCGCAGATTCTCATTCAGGCTGTCCAATTCCTGATTTGCCGCCAGGACGGACAACATCTGGGACAACGTTTCCCCCTTGGCGCCATTTGCTGTCACGGCAAGCGCCGTCAATACCGAGACAGGCGATACCATAACATTTTCTTCCGCCGCCTGTAAATTTTCCCGCAAGAGTGTACACGCAAAATCCGCAGTATCTATGCAGAAGGCGGCGTCCGGCTCCTTTATATTTTCACTGCCAGCAGACTCTTCGTTTCCAGTCCCAGCTTCTACACTATCGCCCGTTTCAGCCTTTTCCATGCCATCGCCTAGTTCAGACTCTTCCGACACATTCTCTTCTTCCCTATCGCCACCGTCCGGCTCTGCATTCTGAATCATTTCCTGTTTATCCTGCTCGTCATTTTCTGTTTGCGACGTTTTTCTATCCCCGGAACAGCCTGATAAAAGCGCCGAACACAACATCACTGCTAAGGAAAACGCCATGCCCCGACGCCATTTTTTCCCATATTTCTTTTTCACATGCCCTCTTCTCATATTTCCGCCTTTATAATAATTCCCTTTTTACAGAAATTCCTTCCTCTATGATAATTTCCTCTTCTACGGAAATTCCACTAGGTAATTACAAAACTAAAGTTTAAAAATGTGTAGTTGTACAGAATATACAACTCCAAAAGCAGGTACTGT
>JAMPHJ010000074.1 GCA_023663465.1 Muribaculaceae bacterium
AGAGCATCTGCCTTACAAGCAGAGGGTCATAGGTTCGAGCCCTATAGGTCCCACGCGAAAGCGATTCTATATAGAATCACTGTTGTATATTATTTATTAAACTGCCGCAGTGGCGGAACTGGCAGACGCCCGGGACTTAAAATCCCGTGGGTAGTGATACCCGTACCGGTTCGATTCCGGTCTGCGGCACTTTAAGGCTCCTGAGATTTCGGGAGCCGTTTTTTATAGTAATAGGAAAATTATTTTTAATAAATTATAGAAAGGTTATGATGAATATATGGAAGAACGATTGAAGGCTTATTTGGCAAAAATGGAAGAACAGACGCTTTCGTGGGAAGAGAATAGCATGCGGGATATGAGTGAAGATGAGAAAAAGCAAATGCTTGATGACATGCTTATACAGATTGGCTTTTTTCAGCATGAGCGACTGATTCATTTGATTGTTACGGTTACTTTTGCATTGCTTACCATAATTGCTATAATGGGAACACTGATTGTGCCGCAGCCTGCATTGTTTGTATTGGTTTTATTGTTGCTTGTGCTGCTTATACCATATATTAGACATTATTATATTCTGGAGAATGGGGTACAGAAGTTGTATCAATATTATGACAGGTTTTTAAGTATTAAAGTTTAATATGTATTCGTGAAAAATGTCTCATTATTTCAAAATAAATAGAAAAGTGTAACCCCAAATAGTCATACCTTATGTTCATCAAATCACAAGTTGGACAGCATACCTCATCGTCTTAGGTTAAGCGCCAGTGTTTGATATAGAATGTGTAAAAATAAGATATAAGTTATACATAATTATATTTTGTTGTGAAAAATAATAACCGCCCAAAACATGGCGGTTATAACAAAGCAGATAACGGGAATCGACCCCGCCTCTCCAGCTTGGGAAGCTAGCATTCTACCAATGAACTATATCTGCATATCTATAGTATAACATTAAATTCCCTAAAAGAAAAGCAGAAATTTTTGCAAAATGAAAATTGCGAAATGAAAATTTGAAAGTTGTAACAGGAAAATTGATTTCTATGGAAAATATCTGCTTGACATTTATAATCAATGTGATATCATAATGATATCAGATAGAAATTGAAATGATAATTTCAACTGATTACATGAGAATAAACAAGAGCGTATATGAGGGAGGAAAGACTATGGAAGAGAAAATTTTAACGGGTAAAAAACATGGGATGCTGGTTTTGTTCGGAATCATTTTGTTTTATATACTGGCAATCTTCTGCATTGCTGTGGGAGGGACGATGGTTGACGATGGAGGAAGTCCCGTACTGCTGATAGCCGGCTTTATTATGGCGGGCGTGGGCTGGATACCTATCTGCGGACTGAAAGTGTTGAAACCGCAGGAGGCGCTAGTGCTGACGCTGTTTGGTAAATATGTGGGCACTTTGAAGGGCGATGGCTTCTATTTTGTGAATCCTTTTTGCACGAGTGTAAATCCGGCGGCGAAGACAAAGCTGAGCCAGAGCGGTGATGTGAGCAACGGCAATCTTCAGTCCATGCTGACCATCGGCGCGCAGACATCCGGCGTCAGTGTAGGTTCGGAAGGGTCAGATAAAAAGATTTCCATGAAAATCATGACGCTGAACAATAGCCGCCAGAAGATTAATGATTGTCTCGGAAATCCGGTGGAAATCGGGATTGCAGTGACATGGCGTATTGTCGATACGGCGAAAGCTGTTTTTAACGTAGATAATTATAAAGAATTTTTATCCCTGCAATGCGACAGCGCGCTGCGTAACATCGTGCGTATCTATCCTTATGACGTGGCGCCGAACGTGGATACGACCGGCGATGGCGTAGCGGATGAAGGCAGTCTCCGCGGTTCCAGTGAAGTCGTGGCGTCCAAAATCAGGGACGAAATCCAGGAGCGGGTAGACGAGGCTGGTATCGAAGTCGTGGAAGCGAGAATCACTTATCTGGCTTATGCGCCGGAAATCGCGGCAGTCATGCTGCAGAGGCAGCAGGCGTCGGCTATTATTGACGCGAGGAAGATGATTGTAGACGGTGCAGTCGGTATGGTTGAGATGGCGTTAGAACGTTTGAATGAAAATCATACGGTGGAGCTGGATGAAGAGCGTAAGGCAGCGATGGTATCCAATCTGCTGGTAGTGCTTTGTGGAAATCATGATGCGCAGCCGGTAGTTAATTCGGGAAGTCTCTATTAATGGGAAAGCGTTGTGATTCCCGGAAGCATCTGGTAAGCGGCAGCAGGAAAAATTGTAAGCATATGGGTAAGGCAGCAGGAAAAATTGCAAGCGTATCGATAAGGCAGTAGAAAATTAGCGAGAAAAACGTCGCACATTGGAAAGGGGCAGTAATTCATGGGAGATACGGGTAAGAAACAGGTTCCGCTCAGGCTTTCTTCCCAATTATATAATGCGATTGCCGCCTGGGCGGAAGACGATTTCCGGTCTGTCAATGGGCAGATAGAATATCTTTTGACAGAGTGCGTGCGGCAGCGCAAGAAAAATGGGAAATATGTTTCTGATGAAATCGATGTGCCGCCGGAATTGGATATTTCATAACGGAGCATGATAGGGATATGTTTCTTCGGCGGTTGTGATGACAGGTATGTATAAGTAGCATATAAGAAAAATCAAGGAAAGCAAGGAGGGGAAGAAGATGATTTTAGTCAATACTGATTATATCAGTGGAAAAGAGTTGGAAATGTTAGGGCTGGTAAAGGGCAGCACCATTCAGTCCAAAAATGTTGGGAAAGATATTACGCAAGGTTTTAAGACACTGGTGGGCGGTGAGTTGAAAGCTTACACGGAAATGATGAATGAGGCAAGGACGCTTGCGACGCAACGGATGGTGGAAGAAGCGCAAGGGCTTGGCGCGGATGCCGTTGTAAATATCCGCTATGCGTCTGCGGCAGTTATGCAGGGCGCGGCGGAAGTTATGGCATATGGCACTGCAGTAAAATTTAAGTCATAAAGCACCAAGCTTTTTGCACGGAATTTGAAAGAGGCGTTTTCATGAAAGAAGGACAGGAAGGATATTTTGAGGCGGCGCTTTCGGATTTTATGTTCGATGTGGCGGCGGGCGGAGCAATCCGCCATCTTGTGGACAGAGGATATTCTGTAGAACAGATTCTGCAAAAGCTGGATTACCCGGTTTCCCGCACTAAGGTGGAAAAAGCGGTTTTCAAGCGTTTGCAGGAGTCTGGTATCCTGTTGTCAGAATTGCCGGAGGAATGCGAAAAAGTGCAGATGCGCTGTCTGCGGGAAGCGGATAAAGATAAATTTTCTATCACGCTTTTGGACAATATCAGAAAATATGGGGAGCAAAATTCCTATGTGGCATGTCCTTTCGGGCAGTGGCTGCGGCAGGATGGGGAGCAGATGCATCGGGCCAGCGCCTTTCTGACTTCCCGTGAGAAGGAATACATACAGGGTATCCACTGGGAAAATGCCGTGATGTACCATAGGTTAAATGACCGTATGCGGGAAATTGTCGTAAAACTTGCCGCGCATATGCAAGAAGAGTGGGCGTTTTATTTTCTGAAAGACGCTGCTTCTTCAAAATAATGAATGCCTCGCAATGCGGGGCAACAAGAAAATCGCGTAAGCGATTTTTTTGTCGTCTTGTGCAAATGTACTAAATTTGAGTGCTAAAATTCTGTAAATACAACGAAAATTGAGTCGGCTGAAAAATGGATATAGACAAAGTATTCATTTAATGGTACTCTAACAATAGCAGAAAATGGAAACGTTACCGGAATCGTTCCCGGTAACGTTTTAAAAACACTAGGTCTACTGAGGAGGAGGACACTATGCAGCTACAATCAATGAAAAATGAAGAAAAACTGGTCAATAACATTATGTTTCTTTACATTCTCGTTGTCGGAATTGCGGGCTGGGGATTCGTTATGGTTCTGTTACAGGGAGGAGCACGGGAATGTATTTTTCTGTTGTCTGGCGTTTTTGCAATTTTGACGAAGGTTTTTGAAAAACAGTTAGGCAGTAAAGCAAAATATGTCTATGCATGTATTCCGCCGATTATGGGAGCAATTACGGCAGCGTTCTGCGGACCGAGCCAGAGTCCGGGTTATATATGTCTGACTCATTATTATTTCGTGGCAACGCTGCTTCTGGTGCCCTATTATGAGCAGAAATTACTGAAAGTAAGCGCAATCGTCACGGTTGTAGTCAATGCAGTGATGATGATTATCTTTCCGGCAGGTTTCCTAAAGCTTCACAATGTCATCGGATGGATTTTTACAACAATCGTCTATGTCATCCTGGTTGCGGCATGTTGCTTTATCAGTTATCGTGCGACAGCGCTGTTTGGAATGGTGGAAGATAAGGGCAAGGAAGTGGAAGATGTGCTGGATTCTGTAGAGAAAATCTCAGAAAGACTACATACCGCAGGAACCGCCCTTTTACAGATATCCGAAAATGAAAGTGCATCGGCGGCGGAGCTGGCGGCAACAAGTGAAGAGTTGGTGAAAAACAGCAATATGCTCAGCGGAAAAACAGACGAGAGCATGGCGAATTTAAGCGAATTGAAAGAATGGGAAAGCGTTGTGGGCGATAACGTGGACAAGGTAGAAGCCACTTCCAAGGATTTATTAGACAAGTCGATGGAAAACGAGAAACTGTTAAATGATTTGCATGGGATTAACGCTGAGGTATCGGAATCCATGAAGCAGACGACGGACGTCGCACAGAATTTATCCGACGCAGTGCAGGAAATCGGCGTTACACTGAAATTAATCAGCGACATTTCCTCTTCCACGAATCTGCTGGCGTTAAATGCTTCCATTGAAGCGGCAAGAGCGGGCGAGGCGGGAAAAGGATTCGCCGTCGTAGCGACTGAGGTAGGAAATCTTGCCAATAGCACGCAGGAATCGCTGCGGGTCGTTGAATCCGTGATTGAGCGGGTACAGCAAAATGTCCGGGAAATCACGAGACAGGTAGAGGAAAATTCTTCCAAGCTGGGCAGGCAGAATGAGTATTTTGCGAATGTCTTCCAGAGTATGCAGGATATTACGGCATTGTTGAATGTTTCGGTGGATGCAATCGGCACGATGGGCGATACCTACAGCAAGCAGTCAGCAGTCATTGAGAAAACCGTATCCATTAATCAGGATATTGCCGAAAGCATCAGAAATGAAATCGAGCAGTTTAACTCCATCAATTCTATGGCGGAAGGAAATGCAGATGATACTGCGGAAGTGTCCGCGCAGGCGAATGCCATCAATGATATGGTCGATGAGATGAACAGGCTGTTTCAGAAGGCGGAAGAAGCATAAGAAAAAGGGAAAAATCGGATTTTTATGGGGCTGATGTATGGATTTGTCAGCCCCGTTTTTTTATAAAATTTCTACTCCCTCAATGCTCACACATCAGATACTCCGTATCCTCATCAATCATCTGCAGCATGATATCCGCACATTCTGGTGCAAACTGCGTGCCGCTGCCTTTTTCGATTTCTTCCCGCACAACCTGCTGTGGCAGGACATCCCGGTAACTCCGCTTGGAAGCCATCGCATCGTATGCGTCCGCGATGCCGATGATTCTTGCCTGAAGCGGAATATCTTCACCGGCGACTTTGTTTGGATAGCCGGTCCCATCGTATTTTTCATGATGGTATTTTGCGCCGATGGAAATGTCGGGAAGCTCTGATAAAGTCGCCAGAATTTCCGCACCGATTTCCGGGTGTCTCAATATCATATGATATTCTTCGTCGGTCAGTTTTTCCGTCTTATTGATAATCGTATCGGATATTCCTATTTTACCGATGTCATGCAGAAGCCCCATGTAATAGATTTGCTGCTGCTCTGTGTCGGACATGCCCATTCTTTTTGCAATTTCCCTGGAATAAGATGCAACTCTTTCCGAATGACCGTTTGTATACTTGTCTTTCGCATCGATGGTGTTTGCAAGCGTCAGAATGATTTGTTCCGAGAGACGTTCCGCTTTTTCCCGCCGCTCTTCCGCAGTTTTGGTCTGCTTTTTCACCTCTATCTGTAGATTCTTACGAAGATCGTCAAGTTCTGCAAGGGTTTTGATTAGCAGTTGATAATCCGGTGTTTCCATGGAAAAGAGGATAATCAGGAGCGCAATCGAGGGAGTGAACACACTTAATAGGACGTCCGGGAAAAACAGCATCTGCAGAATCGGTCCTACCAGACACATGACGACATAGACGCCAATAGAGAATTTCTGTTTCGTTTTGAAAAAGCTCTGATTTTTAATCAGTACCACTGTAGAAAAGAATACATAGTACAACGGTACGATGTAAACGAGTACATATAGCTTGCCATGAAGATATTCCCCAGCTTCATTGAAACTGAATAAAAAGCCCATAAACAGATTTACAAAAAGCAGGGCTAACAGCAGAAAGTACAGGATTTTATTGAAATGAATGCTTTTTTCCCTGTCAACGTCCTGACTGACATAACTTTCCACATACCTGAGGAAGAAGTAACTAAGGCTGAACGTTAAGGCAAAATAAAGAGTATTGCCCAAAAGATTCAGTATCGGCGGAATTACGCTTCCATAACTGATAGTGATAGCAGTCAGAATGTCTGTGATTTCTGTTGCCAGCACACATTTTACCAGGGCTGCAAATTTCTGATTGACTTCCGACTGATTGGAATAATAAATCTTTAACGCGGCATAGATTACCAAGACGAAAATAGCGCCGACGATTTCATAATCAATATTGTAAATCAAGTTCATGACATTTTTCCCTCATAAGTTTTTCGTTGGATTTTTATAAAAAGTGAAACTATAGCTAAAATCATACCATTTTCGGCAATATATTACAACTACTCGAAATAATAATGGGTGGTATTTAATGAAAGAGTAGAAAATGCACCAGCTTTTCTGCTATGATGGTAAGGAATATGAAAAACATCCCCTTACAGGGCGGATGACGGTAAAGAAACCGGACGAGGAGGAGTATTCTGGATGGAAAAGCTGGAGCGGGAATTTTTGCAGGAACAATTTCAGGAATCAGGTAAGAGAGAAACCTATCTTGACTGTCTTAGGATTATGGCGACATTTGCAGTTATTGTTCTGCATGTTGCAGCTCAGTACTGGCATGAGATGGAAGCTGGAACTTATGAATGGAAAGTATTTAATTTGTATGATGGAATGGTAAGATGGGCAGTGCCTGTTTTTCTTATGATAAGCGGCTCTTTATTTTTAAGCAGACCTCAGAAGCTGGAACGGATTTTTAAGAAAAATATATTGAGGATAATAACGGCATTTCTTTTCTGGTCGGCAATATATGCAATAACAAACGTTATCCTCGGAAGAAGCGGATGGAAGAATGCATTAAGGGAGTTTGTTGAGGGACCTACACATTTTTGGTTTTTATTTATGATAGTAGGTATTTATCTGCTTGTTCCATTATTACAAAAAATGATGGAAAGTGATAAGCTGACCGGATATTTTGTATTACTTTCCCTGATTTTTACATTTGTGTTGCCCTATAGTGTTACCGTAATATCATTATATTCTTCCAAACTTGGAGAAATAGCTGGCGGACTTTTGAAAAGCGTGGGTTTTCACTTTACGCTTGGTGGCGTCGCTTACTTTGTGTACGGATACTATCTGAGACGGATTCATTTGAAGAAAAAGAGTGAGCTGGCGGTTTATCTGCTGGGAATTGCTGGTCTGGCAGTTACAATGTCTGCCTCTGGGATATTGCCGATTTCTGCAAAAGATGCTTCCGTTGTGTTCCATGATAATATGACACTGAATGTTATGCTTGTCAGTGTAGCGCTTTTTGTATTTGCCCAGAATAAATTAGATTTTCAATCTTCTTCCGATAAATTTAGGGAAAAACTGGCAAAGTTTGCTGATGATAGCTTCGGCGCATATCTTGTGCATGCATTAGTTATTACGCTTTTGAATCATAACCCATTGTTTCAATTAAACACGCTGCAATTTAAAATTAGTATGGCGCAGACGGAAGCTTTTTCCTTAAACCCTGCGATATCAGTGCCGGTCATTGCAATTATCGTATTTGTGATTTCTTTCACGATATCCAGAGTATTGCATTATATTCCAGGGGTGAAGAAGTATATAGTGTAAAGGAATACTATACAGGCATTCTTGAAAAAGTCCTTGACTTATTCGATAATAAGCATTACAATTTATTTAGTAATACAAAACATATTGTCTATGAAAACCTAGGGCAGATACCAAAGCGGAGGCAAAAGTAGAAACAAAGGCAGAGGCAGAAGGAAAAACCAAAGCCAAAGGCAGAAAGCGGAGCCAAAGCTAGAAGCCAGAGGCAAAAGCGAAAGCAAAGTCAGAAGTCACGGCGGTACATAAAAGGAGTATGAGGATAGTCGATGAATGATAAGTATGGGCGGCAGATGAAAAAAGGCGTTTTGGATATGCTGGTTTTGAAGCTGTTGGAGGAGCAGAGAAAATATGGCTATCAACTGATTCAGGAACTGCAGGAAAAAAGCGGCGGCGTTTTTTGCCTGAAGGAAGGCACACTGTATCCGATTTTGTACCGGCTAGAGGATGAGCAGCTTGTGGAAAGCAAGTGGAGCGAGCCGGAAGAAAAGCAGATTCCCAGAAAGTATTATGTCCTGACAGACAAAGGGCGGGAAGCGCTGCCTCAGATTTACCAAATCTGGCAGCAGATTGTATCCGGCGTCGATTGTATTACGGGGGATGAGAAATCGGAGCATCGCAGGATAGGGAAGGAATAGGGTGATAGAAATGCAAATGGACCAATATGTAAACCGTATTGTAAAGAAAGTGAATTGTTCGGGGACCAAAAGAAAGGAAATCGCAAAACAACTGGAATCGGATATTTCCGGGCGTATGCAGCAGGGCGAGGAATTAGCGCAGATTATGGAAAGCATGGGCACGCCGGAAGAAATTGCGGAAGCTTTTAATCAGAATCTGTCAAAAGAAGAGCAGAAGGCGTATAAACGAAATAAAATATGGAAAAACGTCGCATCTGCTGTTGCGCTTCTGGCAGTTTTAATCGCATGTGTCTGGTGGATGATGCCCAAAACATATGAAGTCGGGAAAAGCGGTAAGTTTAGTCAGGCGAAGTTGGAAGAGCGGGCAAAGGAAGTGATTCTTTTGCTGGAAGAAAATGATTTTGAGTCTTTGCAGGCGGAAGCTTCCGAACAGATGAAACCGATGCTGATTCAGGAAACCATTGACGAAGCGCGCGCCACTATCAGCACAGACTGGGGCGAATTAAAGGAAATCGGAACGATATACGCCGCGGAATTAAAGATGCGTGGGAAAGTATATGCAGTGACGCAGGTGCGTGTGAGTTATGAAAATGTGAATGTATTATATACGATAAATTTTAATCCTGATATGGATTTAGAAGGACTTTTCTGGCAATAAACATCGGGAGGAAAAGGTTTTGAGCAGTGCGGATTTAAAACATACAGCATATTTGTCTATGCTTGTAGACCACTTTTTTGCGGTGGTGTTCTGGGCATATATTACCTATCTAAGAGCGCAAGGGCAGCCTTGGTCGGATATGTATACAGTATACCGAATCGGGCGTGCTATCGGAAGGATTGCTTTTATTCTGTTTGCGTTTATGATGGTGGAAGGCTTTTTACATACCCGCAGCAAGGAAAAATATCTGCTGCGTTTAGGCATTTTTGCGCTGCTGTCCGAGATTCCTTTTGATTTGGCAATCAATGGGGAAGTTTTTACGATGAATGGGCAGAATGTATATTTTACTCTGTTTCTCGGCGTGATGGCACTCTATTTCTGGAAGACATTGAAAGGCAGACCGGTGATGCAGTTTGCGGGGGCGGCTTTATGTTGTATGCTGGCGGCGCTGCTGAAAACAGATTATATGTTTATGGGTGTGATGCTGATTCTCGTCTTTTATCTGTGCAGGAAATCTTTCTGGCTCCAGTTTGTGGTGGGGTCTGTTACGATTTATGTGGGAATCGTACTCGTTTATGTCGTTCGGTATTATGGGCAGGGAATCCCTTTTACCACACTTTTAAAATCCGGCAGGAGCGAGTTGTATGGGCTGCTGGCATTTATCCTGATTTATTTTTATAATGGGCAGAAGGGGAAACAGCTTCCCAAAGCCTGTTATTATCTGTTTTACCCGATTCATCTGCTGCTGTTGTATGGAATGAAGCGGTGGTTTTTTGGGTGACGGTGTAGGGTAGAAAATGCTTGCATTCTGACAGGAAAGGCTGGCGGATAGGATACGGAACATATGGAGAGGATGAAATGAACCGGCTGCAAGAAATAAAAGCACGGATTTTACAGGATATCAGAAATTTGTGGATGGCGGCGGCTGCCATAGCGGTTTACACTGTTGTGGTCAACCTCATTTTTCATGCTTTCTGCCCGATGGTGATAGTCACTGGATTCCCTTGTCCGGGCTGCGGGATGACCAGAGCGCTATGGTATCTGGCGACGGGGCGCGTGGGACTGTCCGTGCAGATGCATCCGATGGGGATACCGGCTGCCTGTATTTTTCTTTATTTTCTGTGGAATCGCTATGTGCTGGGGCGGGACGCCAAAGGGATACGGCTGTTAATCGGAGCTTTTTTGATTCTGCTGCTTGTTTTGTATGGGTGGCGGATGTATCTGTATTTTCCAAATAGAATCCCCTATGTTTATGTGGAAAATAATATGTTGTCAAATTTTTTCCCATTTTACAAACAAATACTACACGAATTGAAGATAATGTGATAGAATAAGAAGAAATCAGTCAACGTAAGTTGGCGCATTACATGAGGGAGGAAAAAAATGGACAGTAACAACATGTACCCGAACGGGCAGGCAGGCGGCGCAGAACCGGGCAACGGACAAGCGACGAATTACGGGGATAATGCCTACCAGAACAACCAGACAATGAATTATGCCGAGAATGGATATCAAGACAATGGCGGATATAACCCAAATCCCAATTATCAGCCATATCAGTACAATAACAACAGTTATTCTAATCCTTATCCGCAGGAAGATTTGGAAGAGCCGGTCAAAGTAGGCGAATGGTTAATATCCATGCTGATTCTGTTAATACCCTGCGTGAATCTGATTATGATGTTCGTATGGGCGTTCAGCAAGAGCGAGAAGAAGAGTAAATCGAATTATTTCAAGGCATGTCTGATTTGGGCGGCAATTGTTATGGTAATCTATCTGGTTATCGTGATAGCGCTTGTGGCGATGGGCATTGGACTTTCCAATTCCTATTATTGATAGGAAAAAGATAAAATAGCTTCTTTCGGGAAGCTATTTTTTTTGCCATCTGCCAGAAGCGCCGCAAGGCAGTATCAGACCGTTTGCACTGACGGGCAGTCCGATTTCGGAAGCAGCCGTCTTTCCGCCGAAGGCAGGAACGATAACCGTATTGAGCATATAGGAAAGTACCGCGGGCTGCAGCCCCGTCGTATAAGAATTGATTAGGACGAAAAGCGCATCTTTGGACAAAATCTGCGCGGTCAGCTGTAAAAAGGGGAAAATACTGTCTTCAATTTTCCAGATTTCTCCTTTGGGACCCCTGCCGTAAGAGGGCGGATCCATAATGATTGCGTCGTAAGTGTTTCCCCGGCGGATTTCCCGCTCCACGAATTTCACACAGTCGTCCACAAGATAACGGATGGGCGCATCGCCAAGTCCCGAAGCGACGGCGTTTTCTTTTGCCCATGTAACCATACCCTTAGAAGCGTCCACATGGGTCACGCTGGCGCCGGCTTTGGCGGCGGCAACGGTAGCGCCGCCCGTGTAGGCGAACAGATTCAACACTTTTACCGGTCTGTGAGCGGCTTTAATAATAGAAGAAAACCATTCCCAGTTGACCGCCTGTTCCGGGAACAGACCGGTATGCTTGAAATTGAAGGGTTTCAGGTGAAAAGTCAGGTCTTTATAGGAAATACGCCATTCTTTGGGCAAATCGAAAAATTCCCATTCCCCGCCGCCCTTAGAGCTTCTGTGATAGTGGGCATTTGGTCTGCGCCAGCCCGGATGCTCCCTTTTCGTATTCCAGATGACCTGCGGGTCCGGTCTGACTAAGAGGTATTTACCCCATCGCTCCAATTTTTCCCCGGCGGAGGTATCTATGACTTCGTATTCTTTCCATTCATCAGCTATCCACATGACGTTTTCCTTTCCAGTTTCCCTAACGGCGCGCCTTTTGTCGCCCAAATCCTCTTTTTCACATATCCTCAGCATACCACAGCCCACAGCAAAAAGAAAGGACAATCCTTCCAGTTTTCAAAACCCCATTTTATACCTCATTTTACAAGGAAATCAATTTTCAGTCAGCTCATTAATGTTGAATAGGCAGGGTAGACAGAAAACCCACGAAGGTTCTTGAAAAACGCCGGCACTTAGTGAAAAAGGCGCAACGCGGCTTTTGAACTTAGTACCGCTGCGTTTTTCACGGAGCGAGAGCGTGCCTTCGCGGGATTTCTGTCTACCCTGCCGCCTCAATATCTACATGCTGACTGAAATTGATTTCCGTGCCGTATCCCACCCCCTGTTGCACTTTTCCCATTTTTGGACTATGATTGTACAAAAGGAGACTCATATCATGGAACAAGAAAATAAAAAAACATCTGTAATGTTATCCAGAGAGGAGCGGATGGCGTCTTCCTCGATAGGGCATCTGATTGTCAGCATGGCGTTTCCAGCGATTCTGGCGCAGTTGATTAATATTTTATATAGCATTATCGACCGTATTTACATCGGACATATGAAAGGCGTGGGTGCGACGGCGCTGACCGGTGTGGGCGTTACTTTCTGTATTACGGTTTTTGTTTCCGCGTTTTCTGCTTTTATCAGTAACGGCGCCGCGCCGCTTGCTGCAATCTGGCTGGGAAAGAAAGACAGGGAACATGCAGAAAAGATTCTGGGGAACAGCGTTACGTTTCTGTTTTTCTGTACCGTTGTTCTGATGGTGTTTTTCTATGCGTTTCAAAGACCGTTATTATATCTGTTCGGGGCAAGCGACGCCACGATTGGGTATGCGGTTTCTTATATCTCGATTTATTTAATTGGTACGATTTTTGTGGAGTTGTCATTGGGACTGAATGCCTTTATCATATGCCAGAGCCAGTCCAAGACGGCGATGTATTCCGTCTTAATCGGTGCGGTTGCCAATATTATTCTAGACCCCATCTTTATTTTCGCATTCGGATTGGGCGTAAAAGGCGCGGCGATTGCAACCGTTATCTCTCAGGCGCTCAGCGCGATTTGGGTTGTGGGATTTCTGACAGGGAAAAAGACGTCGTTGCGCATCAGGCGGGACTGCATGAAACCGGACAAGGCTATTTTAATCAGTATCTTTTCTTTGGGTATATCCCCTTTTATCATGCGGGCAACGGAAAGTTTTATCAGTATCGTGTTAAATCATGGTTTACAGACTTACGGCGGGGATTTATATGTAGGCTCTATGACGATTATGCAGAGTGTCATGCAGATTTTTTCGGCGCCGATAGGTGGTTTTACTCAAGGAATATCACCTGTTATTAGTTATAATTACGGCGCCGGCAATTTTGAAAGGGTGAAGGAAGTTTATCGCTGGATGATAGGGATTTGTTTTGGTTTTATGCTGCTTTCAGCGACTTCCGCGGTCGTCTTCCCGGAATGGTACGCTGCGTTTTTTACGGACGATACGGAGCTGATTGCGCTGGTGGGGAGGACGATGCCGGTATTTATGTCCGGCATGATGATATTTGGTCTGCAAAACGGGATTCAGCCGACATTCCTTGCGCTGGGGCAGGCGAAAATATCCCTTTTCATTGCGGTATTCCGCAAAATCATTCTGCTGATACCGCTGGCGATTATTTTCCCGCGCTTTTTCGGCGTCATGGGCGTATACTATTCAGAGCCGGTATCGGATATTCTATCCGCCGTCACGGCGACGATTTTATTCCTATGTAATATCAAGAAAATGCTTTCGGCGGAAGCGTTGGCAAAGATAAAATAACAGATAAACAGTAGCCAGGAAAGAATCGGACAAAAAAGAATCAGGCAAGAAAAAATCAGTTAAGAAAAAATCAGATAAAAAATATTAAATGAAAAATTGATATATGCTAAAATAGAAAGCCCAAAAAGGAGGAGCTGGATATGGAAATAATATTACAGTTGTTATTATTGGTAGTCGGATTTGTGATGCTGGTAAAGGGCGCCGACTGGTTTGTGGAAGGTGCGAGTAAGGTAGCGGAAAAGTTTGGCATCCCGCCGCTGGTAGTCGGACTGACCATCGTAGCAATGGGGACAAGCCTGCCGGAGGCAGCAGTCAGCACTTCCGCAGCATTGAAGGGAAGCGCGGAAATTACAATAGGAAACGTGCTGGGAAGCAATATATTAAATGTACTTTTAATTTTGGGAATAACCTCTGTGATACGTCCACTAAAGGTGCAGAAATCCACGGTAAAGTATGAAATGCCGATGGTTATCGGCGCTTCCGTCTTATTGGCCGTACTGGGACTTTTTGATGGCGTGGTAGGAAGAATAGAGGGTGTTATTTTATTGGCAGGTATGGTGGCATATCTGTGGTATCTTTTCCAGATGTCCAAAAAAGGACAGGCAGTTGTAGAAGAAGATACGCCGACAGGAAAGAATGATTCTCTTCTGAAACTACTCTTTCTGATTGTATTGGGCGGGATCATGATTGTATTGGGCAGCGATATTACCGTCGATGCGGCGACAGCGCTTGCTAAGCTCTTTGGCATGGATGAGCGGCTGATTGGTCTGACCATCGTAGCGTTTGGGACATCCCTTCCAGAGCTTGTCACTTCCGCAACGGCGGCAATCAAAGGAAAAGCGGATATTGCCATCGGAAATATCGTCGGAAGCAATCTGTTCAATATTCTTTTCGTAGCAGGAATAGCAGCTGTTATTACGCCAGTCGTCTATGCCCCCGATTTTTTCCTCGACAGTATCATCTGCGTTGCTTCCGCCGTCCTGTTATGGATATGCGTCCTGCGAAAACAGATGCTACAGCGTCTCGGCGGCGTTCTTCTCCTTGCCGGCTATGCAGGGTATTTCTTATATCTGATGTGCGCATAAGATTTGCTTTCAAATTTCCGTCAGCAAATATCCACGGAAATCAATTTTCAGTCAGCTCTTTCACATCGAACCGGCAGGACAGATAGAAATCCCACGAAGGTCCTTGAAAAACGCCGGCACTTAGTGAAAAAGACGCAACGCGGCTTTTGAACTTAGTACCGCTGCGTTTTTCACGGAGCG
>JAMPHJ010000075.1 GCA_023663465.1 Muribaculaceae bacterium
CCTCCTTCCGTAGATTCTACTTCCGTATCATTGTCTGCCGTGTCCGCGGAAACGACCGGCGTCCCGTCCAGCACGAGGCCGGGATTGTCTTCGGAACCATCCGCAGACACTTCCACCTCGGCAGCATTTTCATCTGCTGCCGCGTCCGCGTCCGTGGCAATGATATCCGTGTCCGAAGCGGCGTAAGACATGATCGTCGTCTGTGGGACACAATGCGTATAAATTACATAAAAACTTGAGAAATCAAGCAAAAAAAATTGATGTCTTTTCTGATTGACATCATTTTGACATCATTTAAAAAGTCAAAACTCTATAATAACATATGTTATTTTGTTGATAAATTGCGCTTTTCCGGGAAAGTTAATAAAAATAAGTGAAAAAATAAATGCCAAAATTTCTGATAGCAATTTGACATCAAAAATCGAAAAAGACATCAATTTGACATCAAAAAGTGATATTTCGATGGATTTTACAACGATTTGAGGAGTGGGAAGGATGAAAATATTAAATTGGAAATTTTCATTAAGTAATTTTAAAAAAATCGAAAAAGGGTTGAAAAATACACCGTTACGGCATAAAATTAAAATCGGAAAGGATTGAAATGTTATGAAATATTATGAAAATATGTTAGATAAAAAATGTTTTTCATTTAAAGAAGCTGCAAAAATGGTAGGTGGAAATGATAATACCGCCAAATCATTACTGCATCTATATGTTCAAAAGGGATATATACAGCAGGTAAAGAAAAATCTGTATGTGACAATCAGTATTGAAAGCAGCATGCCGGCAGCAACGTGTTACCAGATTGCCAGTAGTATAACACCGACATCCTATGTATCACACCGTTCTGCGTTTGAATATTATGGATATACAAATCAAGTATCTTATGAGATGACTGTATCCAGTGATACAGTGTTTGGAAATTTTGAATATGAAGGCATTAGCTACAAATATATTTCTTCACGCTTACCGGAAGGAATTACTGAACAACAGGGAGTACGAGTTACAGACCTGGAGCGGACAACTGTGGATTATATAGGGGATTTTGACCGAATAGGTGGATTAGAAGAACTTTTGCGAAGTTTAGATATGATCCCTTTTTTATCAGAGGATAGACTACTTAGGTATTTGGAAGCTTCCGGTAAAGCAGTGTTGTATCAAAAAGCAGGGTATATATTAGAGCATTTCAAGGACAGTCTGAAATTAAGCGACAATTTTTTTGAAATATGCAGTCTACGCAAAGGAAAAAGCAGACGTTATTTTACAAAATCATCAAATCAAAATCAAATGGTATACAATAGCAGATGGGGGCTGATGGTTCCTGAGAATTTGCTGCATATAAGTGAGTAAGGAGACGGAATGCATATGCAAATTGATAAAAAATGGTTAAGCAAGATTGCGATAAAGGAAGGGTTTGTAAGAGACACCTTAGAAAAAGTGTATCGTCTGACAAGAGTATTACAGTATCTTAATAGCAATCCATTAATGAAAGATTGTCTAGCATTAAAAGGCGGAACAGCTATTAATCTGACTATTTTTAATCTACCAAGATTATCCGTCGATATAGACCTGGATTATAGTAAGGAAACGGATAGAGACGGAATGCTTGAAGATAGGAAGTCTATTGTAAAAGATATAATGAAATATATGTCTGCTGAGGGATATCAGAAATCCCCCAAATCGAAAACCAGCCATTCCCTGGACAGTATGATTTTTACATATTATAATACAGCGGGAGTAAATGATAACATAAAAATTGAAATAAATTATTCTATGCGTGTACATATATTTCCTTTGTCTCATCGACAAATTCAGACAGGCGGCATATTGGAAGAAATAGAAGTTCTTTCTGTTGATGCTACAGAAATTTTTGGAAGCAAGATAAAGGCACTTCTTGACAGAGCGGCGCCAAGGGATTTGTATGATATTGATAATATGATTAAATATGGTTTGTTTTGTGGCACTGAAGAAAAAAATATGCTCCGCAAATGCGCCGTATTTTATATGGCTGTAGGAAATAAGAAAACTCCTGAAAGAATTAGTTTAGATGCCATCGATGAAATCACTCAGTATAGAATTAAAACAGACCTGCTTCCAGTAAAGCGCAAAAAGAATGTGTTTAATTTGGATGAAACCAAACAAAGAGTAAAAGATTACTTAAAAGATACTATGTGTCTGACCGATACAGAAAAATACTTTTTACAAGAATTTTGTGCAAAAAAATATCACCCAGAATATTTATTTGATGATTTGGAAATTAAGAGCAGATTGACTCAACATCCTATGGCATTATGGAAGATACAAGATATGAAAAAATAAGTGAAAACCACAAGCATTACTCACCACCCATGATTGAGATTGCGCCCTGAAAAAAAATATGATAATATAGGTGTGCTTCCACAGAAACAAGAATTTCTACAAACAAAAATAGACAATCTCAAAAAAGATTGCATCAGAAAAAGAGGCTCAGCATATGAAAAATTTCATAAAAATAAAAATCGCCGTGCTATTTGCATTATGCCTTTCCTTATCGGCAGTTGCATTCTGCGGCGGGCAAAATAGCATGAAAGTATACGCTTATACGGATGAAGAAAAGGCGGCTGCAAAAGCATGGTTGTCCCAAAACGGATATTCGCCTGACATGTCAGGGGCGGAACAGGCGTATCAGGATTACCTGAATGGAAAATTTGGACCGGTAAGCGGCGGGAATACCCCCACAGAGGAAGAGCCTGCCCCGACGGAAGAAGACGCGACGGATGGAGCACAAACAGGACAGGAAACGGGGACGCCACAGACAGGGACAGATGCCGGAGCGGACCTTCCTACAGATACGGACACCGGGACAGAACTCTCCACAGATACAGACGTCAAGACAGGACTTTCCACAGATACGGACGCTAAGACAGGACTCCCCTCAGATGCGGACGCTAAAACCGGAAACGCCACTGCCACAATAGAAGGCGCGAAAAATACCACAGGGAAAAAAGATAACATCAGTACGCAAGAAAAAACAACAAGTAAGACAACAACTGAGTCCACAGAAAAAAACGCTGATAGTGAAATCCCTGCGGAAATGCAAGATTTTTTTATCAAAATGATAAAAGAAACCGGACAGACTTCCCTTGCGTCCATTGATAGCCAATCGGCCACAGAGAAAGAGGCTGATATGGCCAGGATAGAGGCGCTTCGTGACAAAACCTCTGAGAATAGAGAGCGCGCTGCACAAAACATAGAACAGAAAAAAAATGCAATGCTCCCACTGGGAATTATCGCCCTTGCCGGCGGCGCCGCTATCTGCCTGTTTATCCAGCGTTTTTGGACGCGGCGCCAAAAAGGAAAAATCCGCAATTAGGTATTTCTATAAATCATCACGGTTTTTTCATAAATTTTGTATTTAGAGTAGATTTTTCCTACTACTTCATTGTATAATAGTGCATAATGCGATAAGAATGGACGTCCGCCAAAGCGGACAAGGGGGATAAACATGGCAGTGAAGTATGTATTCGTAACAGGCGGCGTTGTTTCCGGACTCGGCAAAGGCATTACCGCGGCATCTTTAGGCAGATTATTGAAAGCGCGCGGTTACAAAGTAACCATGCAGAAATTTGACCCATATATCAACATCGACCCCGGCACGATGAATCCCATCCAGCACGGGGAAGTTTTCGTCACGGAAGACGGTACGGAAACCGATTTGGATTTAGGGCACTACGAACGATTTATCGACGAGAATCTGGACAGGCACTCCAATGTCACCACCGGCAAAATCTACTGGTCAGTACTTCAGAAAGAACGCCGCGGCGATTACGGCGGCGGAACCGTGCAGGTCATCCCCCATGTGACGAACGAAATAAAAAGTAGATTTTATCGTAATTTCACCGATGAGGACACAAGAATCGCTATCATTGAAGTTGGCGGTACGGTAGGTGATATTGAAAGCCAGCCATTCCTCGAATCCATCCGTCAGTTTCAGCATGAAGTCGGCAGTGAAAACGCCATCTTGATTCATGTTACCCTGATTCCTTACCTTCGCGCTTCTCAGGAAATGAAAACCAAACCTACGCAGGCGAGCGTAAAAGAATTGCAGGGTATGGGAATCCGCCCGGACATCATCGTATGCCGCAGCGAATATCCCTTAGGACAGGGGTTAAAAGATAAAATCGCCCTGTTCTGCAATGTGCCAAGCAACCGTGTCTTACAGAATCTTGACGTGGAATATTTATATGAAGCGCCTTTGAAAATGGAAGAAGAGCATCTTGCCCAGGTAGCGTGCGAATGTCTGAAATTGGACTGCCCCGAACCGGATCTTGCGGATTGGAAGGCTATGGTAGAATCCCTACGGACTCCCACAGACGAAATCACAATCGCCCTTGTCGGCAAATATACACAGCTTCACGACGCTTATATCAGCGTTGTGGAAGCCTTGAAACACGGCGGCATTTCCAACCGCTGTGTCGTCAATATCAAATGGGTTGACTCCGAAACCGTGACCGCAGAAAACGTAAGCGACATCTTAGGCGATATCAACGGCGTCCTTGTCCCCGGCGGTTTTGGCGACAGAGGCATCGGAGGAATGCTCCACGCCATCCGCTACGCAAGAGAACATAAAATCCCCTATCTGGGATTATGTCTCGGTATGCAGTTGTCTATCGTAGAATTTGCAAGAAATGTCATCGGCTATACCGACGCCCACAGCATCGAACTGGACCCGTCCACGACGCATCCTGTCATCGCGCTGATGCCGGACCAGAATAATGTAAAAAACATCGGCGGCACGCTGCGGCTGGGTTCCTACCCCTGTATGCTGGACAAGTCTTCCAAAGCCTATGAATTATATGGAGAAGAAACAATTCATGAAAGACATAGACACCGCTATGAAGTGAACAATGATTATCGTGCCGTCTTAACGGAAAACGGCATGAAACTATCGGGACTTTCCCCGGACCGGCGCATCGTCGAAATGTGCGAGCTGCCCGACCACCCATTTTTCATCGCCACACAGGCGCACCCGGAACTGAAATCCAGACCCAACAGACCCCATCCGTTGTTTAGGGGATTTGTAAGGGCGGCTATAGAATGTAAAGAAAGTTAAAGCAAAAGCGTCGCAGGATAACTGGGATACAGTTATCCTGCGACGCTTCTTTCTACCAATCAAATTTTTGTTAATGCTTCGTCCCTTTCCTGTTTAGGACTATCATTTCCTTTCAAGATTCCGGTAAGAGAATCCGTCTTCTTCCCCAGCGCCTTTTCCTTCTTCAACTTCCTCGCCAGCTTCTTCTCCGCTTCCGCTTCCCTGGCTTCATCACAAAGTCTGCCGCTGATTCTGGTCAGGCCATAAATTTTATCAATCATTTCCTTCGAGAACATTTTCTCTTCCATCCGCCACATCCAGTTAATGCCCAGCGTGGACGGCTTGTTGATTCTTGCGGTTCCATCCAGTCCCAGATAATCCTGAAGAGGGATAATGCAGGTATTCGCCGTACTCATCATTGCCAGCCGTATAAAGTCCCAATACCGCTTTGCTTCCGGCGTATCCGCATTGTCCATATACTCCTGCGCAAACGCTTTGCTTTCTTTATCCAGCGCCTTGTACCACTGCACCAATGTCTCATTGTCATGCGTCCCCGTATAGACGACGCAGTTTTTCTCATAACAATGGGGCAGATAACCCGTATCTTCGTCCGGGTCAAAGGCAAACTCCAGCACTTTCATGCCCGGATAGCCGCTGTCCCGCAAAAGCTGCGCCACGGAAGCCGTCTGCAGCCCCAGATCTTCCGCGATAATTTCCTTATCCCCCAGCTTATTTCTAAGCGCCCGGAAAAGCTCCATGCCGGGGCCTTTTTCCCAATGCCCGTTTTCCGCCGTTTCATCCTTGAAAGGAATGCTGTAATATTCGTCAAAACCGCGGAAATGGTCAATCCGTACCACATCATAAAGCTGGAAGCAATGACTCAGTCTCTGGCACCACCACCAATAACCGGTCTGCCTGTGATAATCCCAGCGGTATAAGGGATTTCCCCATAACTGCCCTGTCTCGGAAAAAGCATCCGGGGGGCATCCCGCTACAGCAACCGGATTAAATTCGTAATCGAACTGGAACATCTGCGGATTCGCCCATGCGTCCGCAGAATCAAAAGCAACATAAATCGGAATATCCCCGATAATCTGAATGCCGTTTTTATTTGCATACTCTTTTAATTTCCTCCACTGCACATGGAACTGGAATTGCAAATACTTATAAAATTCGATGTCAAAATAGCATTCCCGCCTGTAATAATCCAGCGCGGGCTCCCAGCGTTTCTTGATATCGTCCGCCCACTCGCTCCAGGGCGCCCCTTCAAAACGCTGTTTCACCGCCATAAATAACGCATAATCTTCCAGCCAGTACCCATTTTCCCATGCGAACCGGGAAAACTCGCCGTTGGCGGAAATATTGCTGCGCTCGTATGCCAGACGCAGAAGCGCGAAACGGTTCTCATATAGTTTTCCGTAATCTATCTGCTGCGGGTCCTTTCCAAAATCACACGCCTTACATTCCGCTTTCGTCAATACGCCTTCCTCGATTAACGCTTCCAAATCAATGAAATAAGGATTTCCGGCAAATGAGGAAAACGACTGATACGGCGAATCCCCATAGCTGGTAGGAGAAAGCGGCAGAATCTGCCAATAACTCTGTCCTGCCTTCCTCAATTTGTCAATAAAATCATATGCCTCCTTAGAAAAACATCCAATACCGTACTTAGACGGCAGACTAGCCACGGGAAGCAACACACCACTGGCTCTTTTCATACCTATCCTGCCTTTCTTCCGAGCAGCATTCCGCTGAGCGCTTCTACCCGGATTTTATTCTCTACCCCGCCGGCTTCCCTGCTGCCGTCCGTCATCTTACCATCCGCCAGAATTTCCCATGTTCCTTCCGGCATCTTCATCTCGTATTCCTCAGAAGCGGCGTTGTAAATAATCCATAATTCTTCCCAGCCTCCGTTTTCCGAAGACTTACCATCTCTTTCCCGGTTATCCACCCGGAAAGAAACAACTCTGTCCCCATGAATTTCTTTCTGTGTAATACGGTCTGCTGCGGATGGGGTTTTATCGCATAGACCGGGTAATTTTTTCCGCAGACGAATCAGTCCGGTATAATAATGAACCAGCTCTTCAAACTCTACCGTCTGACGCCATCTGAGCATATTGAGCTCCGGCGACGAATGGTAACTGTTGCTCTCGCCATACTTTGTCCTGCCAAATTCTTCCCCTGCATGAAAAAGCAGATTCCCCTGACAGGTAAAATAGATAAAAGCAGCCAGCTTATTTGCCGCCAGCACATCCGGGTAACAGGCGGTAAAATCATGCTCCGTTTCTTCCTGATGCATCGACAGCAGCAATTTATCCCAAAGCGTCAGATTATCATGCACTGAAACATAATTCATAATCTGCGCGCAGCACCTGGGCGCGTAAGACGCTCCGCCGTCCATCCATCCTGTCACCGCATGAAGCACCAACGATTCCAGATTTTTTTCCCCGTTCACAAAACCGGGTTTTCCTGCCTCAAAGACACTGCCCTTGATAACATCCCGCGTATCGTCGCAGAAAATACCGATTCCCTCATCCAGATAACGTATGTTATCTTTCAAAGCTCCTTTTGTTCCTTCTTCCATGGCGGAAATATCCGCCCGCCAAGGTTCTCCATAGAGCATTTTTTCTCCCGGTCCAAACGCCTCATCCATCTCGCGCCTGATCCGGTTCATCAAATCCGCCGTCAGAAGTCCCATCAAATCAAAGCGAAAACCGTCCACATGATATTCTTTTGCCCAATACATCACCGAGTCCGCTATGTAATTATCTACCATGACCCTTCCTGCGGCAATATCGTTTCCACAGGCGGAACCATCGGAAAGCCTTCCGTCTTCCCAGGTGCGGTAATAATAACCGGGCGCCATCCGCTGCAGCCAGGAATCCGCATAGAAAGTATGATTGTAAACCACGTCCATAATAACCCGAAAACCGTTTTCATGCAATGCCTGTATCATTTCTTTGCATTCCCTGATGCGGACGGTTCCGTCGGCAGTATCCGTCGCATAAGAGCCTTCCGGCACGTTGTAATTTATCGGGTCGTATCCCCAGTTAAACTGCGTCTCATCGCCCGCCTCATCCACGGAGCCGAAATCGAAAAAGGGCATCAGCTGCACATGGGTAATTCCCAGCTTTTTCAGATATTCCATACAGACCGGGTACTCCCCCTCCGCCGCAGGCACTGTAAACGCTTTATATTTTCCACGATACTGCTCCGGTATGCGGCTGTCCGCGTCATAGGAAAAATCCTTGATATGCAGCTCGTATACGATACACTCCTCACCCGGCGCAGGCGCTTTATCCAGTGCAAAATCCTGCGGATTGGTCAGCTCCAGGTCCACGACCATGCTCCTTGCTCCGTTGCAGCAGCAGCCGGTTGCATAGGGGTCTGCGGTGCGCGTACTCTTTCCGTTTATCCACACAAGATAATCATAATACATTCCGTGCAAACTTTCCAGAAATTCTTGCTTCCAAACGCCTTTTTCTTCCAATTTCATTTCTTTTCTCATATAAGCGTCGGAATTTCCGGTCCGGTAGAGAAAAAGCTCAATCTTTTCCGCCAAAGGACTCCACACCTTAAACACTGTCCGCTCCCTGGTACAGACAGCCCCCAGGTCTTTTCCATCATAGCAGAACTGCCTGTCAAACTCTTTATCAAACCTCCGATTTTTTAAACCGCCTTTTCCACCCTGCCCCATAATCCTCTCCTCAGAAAAATAAGATAAAAGAGCCGCCACAAAATAAACGTCCATATCCTGCAGCAGCTCTTTCCTTTATCTTGATAGTCCGCCCTCAGCTTCCTATCCCATTTTATGCATGATTCCTTACTACGTCAACCCTTTACAGCCCCGGATACGCCTTCTACATAGCACTTCTGCGTCAATAGGAAGAGAATCGATATCGGTATGGATATCAGGACGCAGCCCGCATAGAACTGGGTATAATAATACTCCACATACTCTGCCTCCAACATCGTCCACAGCCCGATGGCAATGGTGTAATACTTGGTGTCATTTCCCATGATAACCTTTGCGAAAATGTAATCCACCCAGGGTCCCATAAATGTCGTGATTAACGTGTAAGTAATAATCGGTTTCGACATCGGAATCGTGACATGGATAAACGTATCCCACTTGGTCGCGCCGTCAATATAAGCCGCTTCATCAATGGTTATCGGAATTGTGTCAAAAAATCCCTTTGCCATATAAAAACCAAGTCCCGCGCCCCCGGAATACACCATAATCAGGGCAACCTGTTTCAGCACGCCCGTTTCCAAAAATCCAAGCCCTTTTAAGATATAATAAACCGCAACCATAGACATAAAGCCGGGGAACATTCCCAGAATCAAGGCAATGTTCATAAATGGCTTACGCATTTTAAAACGCAGACGGCTCATGACATAGGAAACGCAAAGTACGAAGAACGCAGAGAACGCTGTACTAATCAGCGCAATAATCAGCGTATTTGTAAACCACCGCGTAAAGTCGATATTACTATGCCCCTGAATCAGATTCGTGTAATTATCCAGCGTAAAACCTCTCGGCCACACATAACTCTTATAAGAGCCGCCTTCCTTACGGAAAGAAGTCAAGATAACGTAGAAAATCGGCAATACCCAGATAACGCTGAGAATCGCTAACAGGATATGGCATGCCGTATTGGTAATAAATCTCTTTGTCTTCATTATTGGAACGCCCCCTCATCTTTATAAGAACCCGTATGACGGTAGGTTAACAGTGCCAGAGTCGCCATAATGACGAATACCAAAATACCAATTACGGCGCCTAAATTGTAGTCCTTCTGGGTAATGGTCAGACGATACAGCCATGTAATCAGCAAATCCGTCTTGCCCGCATAATAGTAATCCAGCGAATCCGGTCCGCCCCCCGACAACAAATAAATAACATTAAAGTTATTGATATTTCCTGTAAAGGAAGTAATCAGATTCGGCGTCATGACAAATAACATATAAGGCAGCGTAATCTTTCTAAAAATCGTAACCGCTCCCGCCCCGTCGATTTTGGCAGCCTCATAAAGTTCCGCCGGTATATTCTGCAGGATACCGGTCGTTGACAACATGGTAAACGGTACGCCAATCCAGATATTGATGCAGATAATCGTAATTTTCGCATACAGCGGATGGGTAAAAAATGGAACGGATTCCGTCATACCGATGACGCCTATCTGTCTAAGAAGGACGTTAACCGGTCCGTTTGCGTTGAAAATCGTCCTCATACTCAGCAACGTAACAAACTGCGGCACCGCCACCGAGAGCACGAACATAAAACGCCAGAACCCCTTTATCCTCGTTCCCTTACGGTTAATTAACAGTGCCAGCAAAAGCCCCAGTATGTAACAGGAAACCGTTGCGGCTACCGCCCAGATTAATGTCCAGGAAAGCACCGGCCAGAACGTATTGGCAAGTTTACTGCCCGTTGAAAACATCGCCGAGAAATTGGAAAGCCCAACCCAGGAAAACAAATTTCCGGGCGGCTGATGCTCATGGTCATAGCTCGTAAAAGCAATCATAATCATGAAAATCAAGGGCATAATCGTAAACGTAATAATTCCAAAAAGCGGAAACGCAAGCATTGCCGCGTGCAAATTTTCTTCCTTCAGGGATTTCAAATCGTCTAAGAAATTCGGAACATGCATTCCTCTTGCTTTACGCACCTGCGTACAATATGCGCTCTTTGCCGACATACATGCCGCAAAAATTACCGCCGCCGTCAATACGAACGTAATAACTCCATAAAGCAGACAAAGCATGGAATTATCTCCCATAGAGTACTCATAAATACCCAACGCTTCATTATAAACCTGCCCCTGCTCTACCGTACCCAGCGTGATGAAATCACCAATCGCGGATACCCCAAAGCTAATCATATATGCCAAATATCCGACTTCTATTGCCAGAAACAGAAGCCCTCTAATAATTTGCTTATTGATAATATTTCCTAAACCAAAAATTATGAATGAGAGTCTGGTAAAAATATCCCCGTTTTTTATGACCTGTAAAACACTTGCAGCGCTCGGTTTACTATATTCAGACTCTGTTTTCTTTGTTTTCTTTTTAACAATCCCCATAGAAAACCTCCTATTTTTTAGAAACCATAGAAAGCTTGTTAGAAAAGGAACAGGGATACCGGCAACAAACGGCATCCCTGTGTGCAGCAGAATCCTTTTAACAAGATTCCTTTACAATCATTTTACAAACAAGTCCGCTGAATAGATTATTCCGCCGTCATTGCTTCAACAAATGCATCCAATTTTTCCTGTACATTATCTTTATTAATTTCCCCACTCCTAATTTCTGTCGGGATAGCGCCTGCATATGTCCAATATCTTGAGCTGAATACAGAGTTTGCAGGCTGCGCAACGCTCGCATTGTTTGCTTCGTCAACGATAACCGTTGCAAGCGGGTCAGACATTACCGCTTCGCTGGAACCTGCTGCGATATTTGCCGGAATCTGCGCTGACATTTCATAACGTAAAATCTGATTCTCCTCGTTTCCAAGGAAAGCTGCAAATGCAACTGCCGCCGCCATATTCTGTGACTGTGCGTTTACGCCGATACATTTGGAACCATAGAAACCTAAAAGCTGATAATCATTGCCGTCCGGGTTGAAGGTAGGGATGGTTGCCAATCCAAGGTCATCGCCAAGGATACCTGCGTACAAATCATAGTTCCAGGAACCATCGAACCATGCGCCGAGTCTGTGATCTTCAACCAGCTCGGAAACGGAAATTTCACCATCATATGCACATTTAGGATTGTTGATTAAGTCAATCAGATAATTCGTTACGGCAACACCGGTCTCGTTATTCCAGTCAACGCCGGCTGCAAGGTCGCTGCCGCTCTCGCCAAATACTCTCAAGCCCGCGCCATAATAATAGCAGCCTAATTTCCATCCGCCTGAAGATTCAAAATAGAAATTATATACGTTATCAGCTGTTTCTTTTGCCATAATCGATTCGATAGAGCCGATATCAGACTCGTCTAAGAGCGTTTTATCATAGAACATGAAGAACGTATTATGTGTAAAAGGAATCGCATATACAGCGTCGTCTATCATGGCAGTCGCAACAACGGATTCTGCAATCGTTTCCCGTACCATCGTCTCAGTCTCGCCGCCAAGACGTGCAATCGCACCCGCTTCAACCAAGGATGGAAGCTGGTCGCTTGCAAACATAAATACGTCCGCAGCCGCTCCTACGTCTTTCAATACGGATTCCTGACAGGTATCTTCCCCTACGATTTCAGTAGTCCATGTAATGTTATACTCAGGATGCGCCTCTGCAAACGCAGCCTGTTGCTGCTCCATGATTCCTGTGTCCACCTGATTCTGAGGACACCATACTTTAAGGGCAATATCCTGCACCTCACCAGAAGCTGCACTATCGCCCCCCCCTGCCTCGGAATCTGACGCAGACGCACTTCCTGTATCCGCCGGCGCGCTTCCCTGAGATGAATCATCTCCGCCGCCGCATCCTGTCAAAGTCGTGACAGTCATTGCCGCCATCAATAACAACGCAACAAAACGCTTTTTCATTTACTTTTCCTCCTTATAATTTCTCTGAAATTTTCGTTAAATTTCGATTAAATTAATATTAACATAGTTTTGCAGGGCGGTCAAGGTTATTTCCGTTATATTTACCTGTTTTACCTTTTCTTTTTCACAATTATTTGTACATCTTTTACACTAAATTGCACATAATTTCCTAGTTCGCTTTTTTCTTTTCCTCATTTTGCACATAATTGTTTCGCAACTGCATTTTTCTATTTTCGTTCGTACGCACGCTATTTTATGTGGTTTAGGTAAAAGTTTCCCTGGAAGTTTCGGCTGTTTGCCCCTTTTTTCCCGTATTTTCCGTCCTATCCGCTGCCTTATTGGCGGTTTGGTAACTCTGCTCCTTTATGCCTTGTTTTTTTCCTATATTCTTGTTATAATCCACTTAAATCACACCTTATAATCTGAACGGAGACAAATCTATGGCTACCATTAATGACATTGCGGTAAAATTGGGAATCTCTAAGAGCACAGTCTCAAAAGGACTGAACAACGCTACAGACGTCAGCGACGAAATGCGCAGAAGAATCATAGAAACAGCCGTAGAACTTGGCTATGTGAATAAACGCTTACATAAAAAAGAGCGGAAACTCTGCATCCTGATTGAAAACATGGATTATCAGACCTCCAACCAATTCGGGCATGACCTCATCCTTGGCTTCAAACAAATGGCTGAACCTGAAAACTGGGCTGTAGACGTCATCACCGTAACAACGGAAATGCAAAAACTGATGCCCTATGATGTTTTCATGATGCAAAACGGATACCAGGCCTCTTTCATTCTGGGCTTTTCCCTGTTAGACCCGTGGATGAAAGAATTTCAGACCGCAAAAACGCCTACCGTTTTGTACGACAATCATATTAAGGAAAACCCTAATATCGCGTCCGTCGGCTGCGACAGCTATGAGGGCATGGAATTTGCCGTCAAACACTTACTCGACCTCGGACACCGGAAAATTGGTCTGATATCGGGTCCCCTGGACTCCTTTATCCTGCAGGAGCGATACGACGCCTATCTGTGCGCCTTGAAAAAATATAATTTAGAAATCAAGGAAGACTATATCGGTCTGGGCTACTATGTAACCGAATCCACCAGACAGTATATTCCAAAATTAACGGAGCAGGGAGTTACTGCCATTCTTTTTTCCCACGATGTCCGCGCCATATCCGCCATGACGGAATGCAAAGACAGGAATATCCGCGTCCCCGAAGACGTCAGCCTCATCGGATTCGACGATTTACCAATGACCGCCTACACAGACCCGCCCTTGACAACGATACGTCAGGACAGGATCGCCCTTGGAAAATGCGGCTATTATGCCTTATCCTGTCTGCTAAACAATGTCACAATCGGTTCCATTTTACTAAGAGCGCCACTGATTATCAGGGATTCCACCGGCCCGGTCCCGGACACTGCGGCTTCCCAGATATAGATCTTTGCCCGCCTGGACTCATATAAAAAATAATGGTTGTGATATTAAACTTCCTTTTCGGAAGTATGCGCCATTCAAAAATAAACTATTGTTAACAAATTATCGTTAATAATTTGGCATTAATAAATCAACATTAATAAATTATCGTTAATAAATTGTCGTTACTTAATTGTGTATTGATGAAAGAAGGACTTTAAAATGACAAATGTATATTTTGTACGTCATGCTACGCCCAATTTTGGTAATCATGATGATTTGACCCGCGAATTAACAACGCAAGGGCTAGAAGACAGAAAATTAGTAACATCGTTTTTATGGGACAAAAAAATTGACGCCATTTTTTCAAGCCCCTATAAAAGAGCTGTTGACACAATAAAAGAATTTGCCGATTCTCAGGGCATGGAAATAACACTTGTCGATGATTTCCGAGAGCGAAAAATTGAAAATACATGGATAGACGATTTCAACAGTTTTTGTAAAAAGCAGTGGGAAGACTTCGATTTTAAACTTTCAAATGGGGAATCCCTGCGAGAAGTACAAGAACGAAATGTTAACGCACTCCGCCAGATATTAGAAACACACAGGGACAAAAATATAGTAATTGGCAGTCACGGAACAGCCCTAAGCACTATCATCCATTATTTTGATTCTTCCTTTGGTTACGATGAATTTAATCAGATTAAAAATTTAATGCCGTGGATTGTCAAATTTTCCTTTGAGAAAGATAGATGTTTGGAAATTGCAAAATATAATCTGTTTTTATGAATATAAGCATAAACATTCCTTAAAATCATCAAGGATAGTATTGGGAATGGTGTAATTCCGCCACCTCAGCGTATACACATGAGAAAACGGATTTATGAAATTATAGAAAAAGCAGAAAGCGTCGATAAGGCAATTTCAATTTACGATACCCTCATAATGCTTTCGATTATAGACCTGTTGTCGATACTGCCTTCTGTTACAAGGTTGAATTACGCTTTTA
>JAMPHJ010000076.1 GCA_023663465.1 Muribaculaceae bacterium
GCAACGTGCTTTCCGCTTTCGCCCTTTGCCTTAAAGGTGGACTTGATTTTCTTGCAGGAATTGGAACAATTCCTTATGTCCATTTGCGAAAAAAGCTGGCGGAAAATTCAGTATTGACAAAGCCTGTCTACAGGTGTAAACTTAAAATGTCTACAAAGGTAGACAACACTATGGAAGGAGCAGCATGGATATGAGAGCGAAAGGAAAGGCGGCGGTTTCCGATGCGGAGCTGGAAATATTGGAAGTTTTGTGGTCTGCGGGCTGTGCCCTGAATGCTAATGAGATAAGAAGCCGGCTGGATGAAACTAAAAACTGGGAGCGGACGACGGTTTTAACCTTGATTAACAGGTTGTCAAAGAAAAACGTCATTAGCCAGGAAAAAAGGGGAGTCTATTATTATGCACCGCGTATCAGGCGGGAAGAGTATGTCCGGGAAGAGACGAAGAACTTTATCGAGAAGTTTTTCCAAGGAAGCTCGAAAAGTCTTGCGGCGGCGTTAGTGGACAGTGAGGCATTGACGAAAGAAGATATCGAGGAGCTTCGGGATTATTTTAATCAGAATATATAGCGTAATATATAGCGTATAACGTCGCAGTCAGATGGTATTGGCAGGGAGGGGAAATGACATTGATTTCGTGGAGCAGGATTTTTCTAAATATTTTATCGCTATCCTTATCGGGAGCGCTGATAGGGGCGGTTATTTTATTGATTCATCCTTTGACGGAAAAAGTGTTTTCAAAGAGATGGAATTATTACATATGGTTTCTGGTCATGTTGCGGCTTCTGATTCCAGTACAGCTTTTTCCGACTTTTTCACAGAATATTGAAGTGGATGCTTTTTATGCTGCGGAAGAGAATAACGTCGCAAGAATTGATAATGAATCTGGGGATAGGAGCATGGAAGCAGCAGAGTTTCCACATGAGACAGAGAATACAGGGGCGGATAAATCGGTGCAATCCCCGGATAGGGTTGCGGATATAGAGGGAATGCAGCCCGTGGAGCCGATGAGAGATATCGGGGAAATACAGTTTCTGCCTGGAGCCAGTGATGTGGCGAGGTTTACCGGGGAAGAGAAGCTTCTGTCCGAGACCGATGACATGGAGGAATCTATGACAGGAAGGGACTCTCGGTCTGCAACTGGACATATCCTATGGAGAATCTGTATGGAAATTCTTGGAATTATATGGTTTCTTGGAATGGTTGCGACCTTTTTCTTTAAAATGAGAAACTATAGGCGCTTTATCGCCGGGATGAAGATGCATTGCGTACCGTTGAGGGATGAAAACCTTTTATCCATTGCAGGGAGCTTATCCGATGAATTGCATGTGCGCAGGATGCCGCTTTTGTATGAGTCTGTGGAAATTGTCAGTCCTGTGACGTTTGGATTATGGCAGAGCAAGATTGTCCTTCCCAAAGAAGAAAACCGCGATATCGAGCAGGATAGTCTGATTCTGCGCCATGAGCTTGTGCATGTGGCGCGAAAGGACATCGGGTATAAATGGCTGTATCAGATATTACTTTGCATTCATTGGTTTTGCCCGCTTTTTTACTGGATTGGCAGACGGATGGAAATCGACTGCGAGCTTGCCTGTGACGAAGCTGTTTTGGCGGGTGTGTCGCAGGCGCAAAGAAAGCATTATGGAAACATGCTCTTAAATATTGCACAGAAAAAAGTCGCATACTTTGATAGCGGGTTTTCTACTATGTTTATGAAAGGAAAAAAAGATATGAAGAAACGATTAAACGGCATTCTTTTTTATAAAAAACAGACCTTGGGCAGATTTGTGCTATCCCTATGCGTGTTTGGGGTGGCGATGGTTCTGACTGCTTGCGGCGGGATTACATTTTCCGCTTCGGAAACGGCAGATTCTGGTATGGCAGATTCTGGTGCGACGGATAATTCTTTTTTTGATGTAATAAAGGGGACGATGTGGGGCGCATCTTCTGACGTGATGAACGCTGTAGCTGATCGGATGGGTGAAGCCTGGAAAGTTTACGATGACGATGAATTGCTGGCGGGAGAGGATAAGTGTGATTTATGGAGCGCCAATAATTATAGCGGTGGGGATAAGGAAATAAGAGGTTCTTCTATGGCTATCAATGGTTCGGATTCTCTGAAAATCCTCTATGCTGAGGCGGATACGGATATTCGGATAAATTCTTCTTTTAAACTGGTGGATGGAAAATTTAAAGTGGTGCATATAGACCCGGATGGAAACGTTGCGACAGTCAACGATACGGGCGTGAGTACAAGTCTGTCGGTGACGATGAAAAAAGGCAGAAACGTCATTAAAATGGCAGGGCAGGGGGCAAAGTTAAAATCACTCTGGGTCAGTTTTTCCGGCTTGGATGAAAAAATGTTTTCCCACATCTATTACTCGGAATGGAATGAACGTACCGGGCAGATTATTGAGAAAGTAAAAGCGGGCGAACCCGTAGAGAAAGAACAGGTCATGGAAGTAATCGTTTATATGGAAGCGGCAGAGGTAAGTGAGGCATTTGACCTGTTGTTAAAACAGGGAGTTTCTTTTGATAAAGAGGAGCTTTGCGACTTTCTTATTTACGGTGATAGGAGCGCAGGCGCCTATCTGACGGAAGCGGTAAAAGACGGTTCTATCGAGCCGCCCGATATAAAGACCCTTAAAGAGCTGACGCCCTATCTGGAGGGAACCGCCATAGTGGAATTATTAAACGCGCTTCCAGGAGAAGACTTTTTGGAAGCATTGAAGGAAACGATGTTTTATTTAAGCGAAAAGGAATTGGAAGAATGTCTGCTGACGTATCTGGAAGAGGGCGGGGAATTGTCCTATGCGCAGTTTCATGAGCTGGAATATTATCTGAGTGAGGATACGATACGAAAACTGGATGAGGCGGGAAAATAAATTTTCCAGATAATTTTGTGTATATTGACGTTGGATTAACTGCTATGCTATAGTGTTTTTATACTTCAAAACAATGGTTCGGAAAATGAGGATGAATATGGGAAAGGAAAAAATCGTATTGGCGGTTGCCTTTGTGGCGGCTGCGATGGTATCTGGCAGTATTGTTTCAGTATATGCAATGAATCAAAGTCCGGTGGAAGCCAAGGGAGCGCCGCAAACGGAGCGCGTAGTCATGGTGCAGCCAGAGTATGGGAAAATGGCGCAGACAGAGATGGAAGATGTAATCCAGGTGACAAATGCGACGTTTTTCTGCGAAGTTCCGGGCTGTATCCAGACAGAAGTACACCAGCATGGTCTTTGTGGAATTGACGGCTGTACACAGATAGGCGAACATAGCCACGACATATGCAGCATAGCAGACTGCACGGAAACAGGGACGCATATGCATGATGGAGAATACTGTTATCCCCACAGCGCGGATGACGGGCATGCATATCATAATTGTGGAGTGTCAGGCTGCACCGAGGCAGAACATCATACGCATGGGTCTTGTGGAATTGACGGCTGCACACAGATTGGCGAGCACAGTCATGAAAAGTACAGCGGGAGTCATCATCAGTCGGGGCATCATGGTGGCAATCATCATTGAGGTTTAAATGTCAGCTATTACTATAATGCAATAGAATAATGAAACAATTTCAAGGCACATGGAATGATAAAAGTCTATGCGCCTTGTTTTTTCAAAATTTCTGGCGTCGGAGCGGTGCGGCTTACAAAATCAACTGATACAAGAATAATGGCAGTCCCTGAAAATGGCAAAAGGTGACAGGAAATAATGGGAGGGCACATGGTAGTTAAAATTTTTGATGACTTTAATCTTCAAAAAATAATCGAAAGCGGACAATGTTTTCGCTGCTGCAAAACGGATTCAGGCTTTAGGTTTATTACGGGGAATCATGTGTTGACAATAAAACAGATGGACGATTTTGCATATGATGCAGACTGTTCTGGAGCGGAATGGGATAATATATGGAAAAATTATTTTGACCTGGAAAGAGATTACAAAAGTATTCGTAGTTCGTTTTCATCTTTTGATTTTTTAGGAATGGCAGCGGATGAGGGTAACGGTATCAGGATTCTGAGGCAGGATCCCTGGGAAACGATAGTTTCGTTTATCATATCTCAAAGGAAGAGTATACCGGCTATAAAAACGGGGATAGAATTGTTATGTAGAAAATATGGCAACAGCATGGAATCAAATAATGAAACGATTTATTTGTTTCCATCACCGGAAGCTATTTTTTCTGCGACGGAAGAGGAGCTAGGCAGCTGTGGGCTTGGATACAGGGTTCCATATGTTAAAGATGCCGCCCAAAAAGTATATACAGGCTTGGTTAACTTAGGAGATTTGGAAAAATTGGACAATCAGGCTTTGAGGGAATCCTTGAAAACAATAAAGGGCATTGGAAATAAAGTGGCTGATTGTGTGATGTTATTTGCATACGGAAGGACGTCTTCCGTGCCAATCGATATCTGGATTAAGAAAATAATCCAGGAAAAGTATAATGGGGAAAATCCTTTTCCGCTTTACGATGAAAATGCCGGGATTCTGCAGCAGTATGCTTTTTATTATATTCAGAAACATAAATGGGAAGTAAGGTGATGAGGTTGTTTTCAAAGTATGAATGAAAATCTGCACAATAGGAAACATTTTACATCCCAGACAAAAACGGCTACAATAAAAAGGCAGATGTGTCACAACAAACAGCAAAAATGGAGGTAGAGGATATGTCGTATTTGGGTGAAGAAATTGGAAAGTTAGGATTTGGGTTGATGAGGCTTCCGCAAAAGGAAGGCGTCATTGATGTGGAACAGACGAAGGAAATGGTGGATTTATTCTTAGAAGCCGGATTTACTTATTTTGACACGGCATGGGCATATGCGGGAAGTGAAGATGCTATTAGGCAGGCGCTTGTAGAACGATATCCGAGAGAACGCTTTCAGTTAGCGACCAAAAATGCCGCATGGATTAACTGCAAGACCAGGGAAGACGCGATTGCGCAGTTTGACACATCGCTGAAACAGACTGGCGCAGGGTATTTCGATTACTATCTGCTTCATAATCTGGGCGAGGGCAGGAGCCACTATTTTGATGATTTTGATATGTGGAGCTGGATTGCAGAGAAAAAAGCGGAAGGAAAAATTAAACACATGGGCTTTTCTTTCCACTCTACGCCAGAGGAGCTGGAAGATATTTTGAACGCGCACCCGGAAATGGAGTTTGTGCAGCTGCAGATTAATTACGCCGATTGGGAAAATCCTGCGATTCAGTCCAAAGCCTGTTATGAAGTGGCAAGGAAACATGGGAAATCCGTGATTGTCATGGAGCCTGTGAAGGGCGGTATGCTGGCGACGCCGCCGGAATCCGTCCAAAAGATTTTCAAGGCAGAGGAACCGGATAGTTCCATCGCTTCCTGGGCAATTCGCTTTGTTGCAGACTTAGACGGGATTGTGACGGTTCTTTCGGGCATGAGCAATTTAGGGCAGATGAAAGATAATCTTTCTTATATGAAGGATTTCAAGGGACTGACGGACGCGCAGAGGGCGACATTGAAGGCGGCACAGGAAGAGATAAACAATATTCCGTTGATTCCGTGTACGACTTGCAATTATTGTGCGAAGGTCTGTCCGATGGAAATTGGAATTTCGGGTTCCTTTACCGCGATGAATTATCTCACGCTCTATTCTGATTCCGCGGCGGCAAAACATCAGGAAGACTGGCTTGTGGCTGGACATGGAAGGAAAAAAGCGGCGCAGTGTATTAAATGCGGCAAATGCGAGCAGGTGTGCCCGCAGCATATAGGAATCCGCGAGGAGCTTGTAAGGGTATCGGAAGCGTTGGGATAGGCGAAACTAACTCACGAAAAGTATCAGAAACTTTCATCGCCTGTCCTTTACCTGTGGTGGATTTACCTGTATAATAATAGCAGAAATTGGTTTTTGGGGAAGCTATCTTTCTGCCAAATAGATTTCTATAAAAAAAGAAAAGGAGAATGTGGTATGGCAAACAGATTTGTATTGAATGAGACTTCCTATCATGGAGCAGGAGCGATTCAGGAAATTGCAACGGAAGCGAAAGGAAGAGGGTTTACGAAGGCATTTGTATGCTCCGATCCGGACCTTGTAAAATTCGGGGTGACAGGCAAGGTTCTGGAAGTTTTGGATAAGGCGGGGCTTGCTTATGAGTTGTATTCTAATATTAAGCCGAATCCGACGATTGAAAATGTCCAGACAGGCGTGGGCGCTTTTAAGAAATCGGGCGCAGATTATCTGGTGGCAATCGGCGGCGGTTCTTCTATGGATACTGCGAAAGCAATTGGTATCATTATCAAGAACCCAGAATTTGAAGATGTAGTCAGCTTAGAGGGAGTTGCACCGACGAAAAATAAATCCGTGCCGATTTTTGCAGTGCCGACGACCGCAGGAACGGCAGCGGAAGTAACCATCAATTATGTCATTACCGATGCAGAAAAAAGTCGCAAAATGGTCTGCGTAGACCCGAAAGATATTCCAGTGGTAGCGTTTGTAGACCCGGATATGATGTCTTCCATGCCGAGAGGATTGACGGCGGCGACCGGTATGGATGCGCTGACCCATGCCATTGAAGGTTATATTACGGCGGGCGCATGGGAATTGTCCGACATGTTCCATCTGAAAGCAATTGAAATCATTGCCCGTTCTTTGCGCGGTGCAGTGGACAATACCCCGGAAGGCAGAACGGATATGGCGCTTGGGCAGTATGTCGCAGGTATGGGCTTTTCCAATGTCGGACTCGGTATCGTGCATTCGATGGCACACCCGCTTGGCGCATTGTATGATACGCCGCATGGCGTTGCCAACGCCATCATTCTGCCCACCGTCATGGAATATAATGCGGATGCGACAGGCGAGAAGTATCGTGAGATTGCCCGCGCTATGGGCGTAGAGGGCGTAGATGCCATGTCCCAGGAAGAGTACCGGAAAGCGGCTGTAGATGCAGTTAGAAAATTGTCGCAGGATGTAGGCATTCCCGCAGATTTAAAGGAAATCGTGAAGAAAGAAGACATTCCTTTCCTTGCACAGTCTGCATATGACGACGCATGCAGACCGGGCAATCCGAAAGAAACAAGCGTAGAAGATATTACGAAATTGTATGAATCGCTTATCTAATTTAACAAAAGAATGGAGGCTAGTGTGAAAAATAAATTTTTCACACGCAAATTTGTGCTTGAGGGCACAAATTCGCAGGCTAAGGAAGGAGCATGGTTTTTTTTATGATTTATCGTGAATTTCAGGACTTAAAGTTATCCGCTCTTGGATTTGGAGCGATGCGTCTGCCGGTCATCGACGGTGACGATGCGAGAATCGATGAAGCGGCAGCCGAAGGAATGGTGGATTATGCGATAGAACAGGGCATTAATTATTTTGATACCGCCTGGGGATATCATGCGGGCAATTCAGAAACCGTAATCGGTAAGGCGCTTTCTAAATATCCTCGCGAGAGTTTCTATCTTGCGACGAAATTCCCAGGTTATGACCTTGCCAATATGCCTAAGGTAAAGGAAATCTTTGCCAGACAGCTTGAAAAATGCGGTGTGGACTATTTTGATTTTTATCTGTTCCACAATGTATGCGAAATGAATATCGATGCTTATCTGGATGAAAAGTACGGTATTTATGAGTATTTGCTGGAAGAGAAGAAGAATGGAAGAATTAAACATCTCGGATTTTCGGCGCATGGAAGCTATGAAGTGATGAAGCGTTTCTTAGAAGCTTATGGGAAGGATATGGAATTTTGCCAGATACAGCTAAATTATCTGGACTGGACTTTCCAGGATGCAAAAGCAAAGGTAGATTTAATCAATTCTTACCATATTCCGGTATGGGTTATGGAACCGCTAAGGGGCGGTCGTCTGGCAGCTTTGTCTGAGGAAAATGAGAAACGATTGAAGGCGCTGCGCCCGGATGAGGATATTCCGGCGTGGGCATTCCGCTTTTTGCAGGCAATTCCGAATGTGAAGATGATTCTGTCCGGCATGTCTGATTTAGAACAGTTGAAGAAAAATGTCGCAACTTTTGCAGAAGATAAGCCGCTTAATCAGGAAGAAATGGATACTTTGCTTCTCGTTGCAGACAGTATGCTGGATGGCAGACTCCCCTGTACGGCGTGCCGTTACTGCGTTAGTCATTGTCCGAAAGGGCTGGATATCCCGACGCTTTTGGGGCTTTACAACGAGCATCGTTTTACCGGCGGCGGATTCATTGCGCCAATGGCGCTGATGGCGGTGCCGGAGGAAAAACAGCCGGCTTCCTGCATCGGATGCCGCAGCTGCGAGCAGGTTTGTCCGCAGCAGATTAAGATATCTGAGGCGATGAGTGATTTTGTGGCAAAAATGCAGGGCTGATGAACCAGACAGAACGCTAGAAAAACGTCGCATATAAAATGTGATGCTTGAAAACATGATGTATGGAAAGGTACGATGCTTGAAAACATGATGTATGGAAAGATACGATGCTTGAAAACATGATGTATGAAAAGATACGATGCCTGAAAACATGATGTATGGAAAGATACGATGCTTGAAACATGATGTATGAAAAGACATGATGCTTGAAAATTGGATGTATACAAATAAGATACACTAAGGGAAAGGGAAAAATATGGATAGGAGTAAGGAAATCAAAAAATTATGTGAAGAGAAGCAGATTCGCATGATTGATTTTAAAATGACGGATATTGACGGACGTTGGCGGCATATTACGATTCCGGTGGAGCGGTTCAATGAGAATACGTTTCTTTATGGAATCGGGTTTGACGGTTCTAATTATGGTTATGCGCCGGTGGAAAAGAGCGATATGGTCTTTCTGCCGGATCCGGATACAGCGTTTGTAGACCCGTTTGCCGAGGTGCCCACGCTGACGATGTGCGGCAATGTCTGTACGATTGGAAAGGGGGAAAACAAGCCTTTTGACCAATATCCGAAAAACGTGAGTCTGCGCGCGATAGAATATATGAAGGAAAGTGGCGTGGCAGACAGGATGATTATTGGACCGGAGTTTGAATTTTATCTTTTTGACCGCGTGCGCCATGAAGTGACGCCGAGACGGTGCGGTTACTGGGTAGATACAAGACAGGCGGATTGGAATTGTAGTCTGGAAGTGCCGGGAAATAACGGTTATGAGGTTCCAAGCGGCGGTGGCTATCATGTGGCGGCTCCGCAGGACGTGGGATATGATTTGCGCAGCCGGATGTGCATGATGATGGAAGAGTGGGGCATTAAGGTAAAATACCACCATCATGAGGTGGGCGGTCCGGGACAGATGGAAATCGAGGTAGAGCTGGCGGATATGCCTGAAATGGCGGATAATACCATGATTACGAAATATATTATCAAGAATACAGCCGCCCAAGAAGGTAAAACTGCGACGTTTTTACCGAAACCCATTTATCAGGAAGCGGGCAGTGGTCTGCATGTACATATGCTGCTGATGAAGGATGGAAAACCGTTATTTTATGATGAAAACGGTTATTCGGGATTAAGCCGCACGGCGCATTATTTTATCGGTGGTCTGTTGAAACATATCGCTTCTTTATGCGCGTTTACCAACCCGTCAACCAATTCCTTTAAGCGTCTGGTGCCGGGTTTTGAAGCGCCGGTTACGGTAGGGTATGCCACATCTAACCGCAGTGCGGTCATCAGAATACCGGCATATGCCAAAACGCCGGAAACCAAGCGCTTTGAGCTGCGTAACCCAGATGCGACGGCGAATCCTTATTATGCTTATTCCGCAATTTTGATGGCGGGACTGGACGGAATTGCCAATCAGATTGACCCTGCAGAAAATGGCTGGGGACCTTATGATTTTAATCTGTATACCTTGTCCGAGGAGGAGCAGAAGAAAATTAAGGGACTGCCCACGTCCTTAGGAGAGGCACTGGATGCGCTGGAAGCGGATCACGATTACCTGACCAAGGGCGGCGTTTTCCCACAGAGACTGATAGATGTATGGGTAGCGCGTAAGCGCAGCGAGCTGAAACAGTTGGAGCAGATTCCGAATCCTGCCGAGTTTAAAATGTATTATGATTTATAATTTACCATAATTTAAACAGTCGTACTCCGCCTTTTGCGACTTTATAAGTAAGAGTTTCCAATTCACTGGCAGCGTTTTTCAGTTCTTTGCGGATTTCAATATGTTGCGGACAATGTTGTTCGCATTTACCGCATTCGATACACTGAGAGGCGCTGCTGGTGTCTTTTCTCAGGGCAGTGCATTGCAGATAGTCCATTCTGCCGGAGTGTTTGCCCTCGGAGTACATGGCATTGTAGCAGCGGAACGTTCCCGGAATATCGACACCTTTAGGGCAGGGCATACAGTAGCCACAGCCCGTACAGCCGACTTTTACGCTTCTCTGGATTTCCTTTTTGACACGCTCCACCAATGTTTTATCGGATTCGCTCATACATCCCGTGTGGGATGCAGATGCAGTCTGTAAGTTCTGTTTTACCATTTCTAAAGAGTTCATGCCGGATAATACGCAGGTTACTTCCGGCTGGTCATAGAGCCATTTGAAAGCAAGCTCTGCGGGAGTCCGTTTTTCCGGGTCTTTCTGGAAAAGCTCTTTCGCGGATTCAGGAAGCAGGTTGACAAGACGCCCGCCGCGCAGCGGTTCCATGATGATAACGGGTAGCCCCTTGGCATGGGCATATTTCAGCCCCTCTACGCCCGCTTGCGACGTTTCGTCCATGTAATTGTACTGAATCTGGCAGAAATCCCAGTCGTAAGCGTCCACAAGCTGCTTGAACATGTCCGCGTTGCCGTGGTAGGAAAAACCGATGTTGCGTATCTGACCGGAAGCTAGTTTTTCCTCAATCCATGTCACGATTCCCATCTGCTTTAATTTATTCCAGACAGACGTATCACTTAACATATGCATGAGATAAAAGTCTATGTAGTCGGTCTGAAGCCGCTTCAATTCTTCCTGGAATGTCTTTTCCACACCATCCATAGATTTGATTAAGTAGTGTGGAAGCTTGGTGGCAAGATAGACTTTGTCCCGGCACTGGTTGCGGTGTAATATTTCCCCGACAGCAGCTTCGCTGCCAGAATAGATGTATGCGGTATCCAGATAATTGACGCCGCCTTCGATGGCAGCCATCAGTTCTTTTTCCGCCTTATCGATATCAATGCCGGTTCCCTTTTTGGAAAAACGCATACAGCCGTAGCCGAGAACCGAGATATTGTTTCCTTTTTTATCCTTACGATATTGCATTCCTGTTAACCATGTCCTTTCTGTTTTGGCGATTTGTTTCATTCCTTAAAATTTATTAAAAATTATTATATTCTTTTACGGATAGGATGTCAAATATTATGTTAACAAGTCAGGCAAAGCCAAAGTGAAATTCTATCTTAAATAGACTAGGAAAATCCCCAAATATCTGATAAGATAGTAAAAGACAGCATAAGTCTGTCAAAATCTTGCATTCTGATTATCAGAAGTCTGCCGGTAATTTCTGGCGGCTGCGGAAAGGTATGGTATTGATGGTGAAAGTAAAAGAAACGACAAAAAAAGTAACGTTATCAGCGATGTTTGTTGCAATCGGGCTGGTTCTGCCGCTGTTTACGGGACAGATTCCGGCGATTGGCAGTATGTTGCTTCCCATGCATATTCCGGTATTTCTCTGCGGGCTAATCTGCGGATGGCAATGTGGTCTGATTGTCGGGTTTATTCTGCCGCTGATGCGCTCGGTGATTTTCGGGATGCCGCCCTTTTTCCCGACTGCGATTGCTATGGCATTTGAATTGGCGACTTATGGTTTTGTGGCGGGATTTCTATATGGGCATTCCCGTTGGAAATGTGTTGTTGCGCTTTATCGTTCCATCCTTGCGGCGATGGTATCGGGACGCGCCGTATGGGGGATTGTCCAGATAATTTTACTGGGGATATCCGGCGGACAGTTTACATGGCAAATGTTCATGGCGGGCGCATTTCTCAATGCAATTCCCGGTATCGTGTTACAGCTTGTATTGCTGCCGGCGGTTATGGTGGCGTTAAACCGCACCGGACTTGTGCCCTTCCATAAGGAAAAGGCAGCTTCGGAAACTGCGGGCAATTAAGAATTAGAGCCTAATATTGCAGATGCGCAAGAATGGGAGAAGGATTATCATGATAAAAACAATTATTTTCGACGTCGGAAACGTGCTTGCCGACTTCACATGGAAAGAATTTATAGAAAAGAAGGGCTTTACGGGCGAAAGACTGGATAGGATTGCCGGGGCAAGCGTCAAGGGGAAAAACTGGAGTAAATACGATATCGGAATCCTGACGGATGAAGAAATGGTGCAGTTATTTGTGGACGCAGACCCTGAAATGGAGGCGGATATCCGTAGTTGCTTTGCTGACCAGAAAGGCATCGTATCCAGAAACGATTACGCGATTCCCTGGCTGCAGGAATTGAAGGAAAAAGGATATCAGCTTTTGTATTTGTCCAATTTTTCAAACAGAGCGCATATCGACTGCGCGGACGCATTGGATTTTGTACCGTATATGGATGGCGGTATCTTTTCTTTTCGGGAACATGTAATCAAACCGGAACCGGAAATCTATCAGCTTCTGATAGACCGATACCACTTACTTCCTGAAGAATGCGTTTTTCTGGACGATGTGGAACAAAATCTGCGGGGAGCCGAGAGATTTGGCATTCATACAATCTTATTTGAAAATCAGAGACAGGCGATAGAGGCGCTTAAACAATTGGGAGTGGAATAAAAACCGCTCCCTTTTGTCATGTGATACCTAAGATGCGGCAACTTGCGTATCTGAGGATTGTAAACGGATACGCTCTGTGGTATGCTCTGAACGAACTGGGGAAAACAGAGGAAGCGGATTGTTTGGTAGTTGGAAACAGCAGGAAAGAGGTGGGGGGTTGAAAATAGAAATTAACATTGATGAGAATCTTACGGATACGCAGATTACCGTTTCCTGTAAGCAACTGACACCGGAAATGGAAAAACTCCTGGCGCTGTTTCGGATATTGGATAAGCAGCTTACCGTGGTAAAAGACGGGGAAACCTATTTTCTGGAAGTATCCAAAGTGGCATATATAGAAGCAGTAGACAGAAAAACGTTTATCTATACGCAGGACGACGTATACGAATCCGGTTTAAGACTTTACGAACTGGAAGCGCAGTTGGAAAGCTGCGGATTTTTCCGGGCGAGCAAATCCTGTCTGGTTCAGCTTCGTTATATCAAATCCCTGAAAGCCGATTTGAACAGAAGGATTCGGGTGACGCTGGAAAACGGGGAACAGATTATCGTATCCAGGCAGTATGCGGAAACATTAAAAGAAAAATTGGGACTAAAGGCTGGGAAAGGGGCATGGTGAGGGTATGGAAGAGAAAAAGACTATTTTTAGTTATCTGGGACAGGTGTTTATGATTTTCGGCATTACCATCGCGATTCTAAATCTGCTTTGCCTTCTATTTGGGGAAAACGCACAGACGGTTTCTACGATGTTTGCGCTGGGAAAAGAAGGAATCAGCGTCGCAACAATGCTGCAGTTTCTTCTGGTTTCGGTAGGGACCGTGGTGTTCCGGTTTATATTTTTTACCGATGCGGTGATTAAGGATATGCGGCTTACCGTCAGGACAATCGGTATGGTTATCGCGGAAATTTTGATGATTGTCGTCTTTGTGCTGGTTTTTGACTGGTTTCCGGCAGATAACTGGCAGCCCTGGGGTATGTTTTTGCTTTGTTTTATCGTCTGTTTCGGCGTCAGCGTGACGATTACTGACTGGAAAGAGCGTCTGGAAAATAAAAGAATGGAGGCTGCGCTTGCCCGTCTGAAGGAACAGGAAATGCATGATACAAGTAATAAGACTGCCCATTCATGATGTGCAGAAAAACAGCGTGTAAACTAGGGCAGCAAGCAGAAAAAGGGGAGATAGTCATGAATCCAATTATAGAATTACGTCGCATAACACAGCGATTTGAAGAAAGAGAAGTGTTGAAAGCAGTTTCTTTACAGGTGGCGGCAGGGGAAATTCTTGGACTGCTAGGTCCATCCGGCGCAGGAAAGACAACTATAATCAAGATTGTAACAGGACAGCTAAATCCCACGTCTGGGACGGTAATGATAGAGGGAAAGGATTTGTACGGGCAGAGACAGACCCTGTACCGGAAAATGGGCATGATGATGGATGAGGTAGGATTGTATGACAGGCTTTCTGGCTACGATAATCTGAAACTGTTTGCCAGAATTTATGAACTCCCGGAAGAAAGGATTCACCGGGCATTAGAACTTGTAGGGTTGTCGGAAGCAAAGAAACGTCCGGCAGCGAAACTGTCTAAGGGAATGAAAAGCAGACTTGCATTGGCAAGGGCGGTCATGAGCGAGCCGGAATTTCTCTTTCTGGATGAACCTACAAGCGGTCTGGATCCTGTTACAACCCAGTCAGTTCACCGGCTGATTCAAGAAGAACAAAAACACGGTGCGACGATTTTCTTAACAACTCATAACATGGCGGAAGCAGAAAAGCTATGTCATCATGTCGCACTCTTGCATGAAGGGCAGATTGTAGAATACGGAGAACCGAAGGAAATATGCAGAAACTATAATCATCAGAATAAACTGCACATTCGTTTAAGGGACGGAAGTTGCCTGACGATGAACAATGACAGCTCTGCAGCAGAAACGGTTGGAAAATATCTGGAATCGCAGATGATAGAGACCATTCATTCCACGGAACCGAATCTGGAAACCGTTTTTATCGAACTGACAGGCAGGTCGTTATGCGATTGTGGTGAGGCTAAAGTTTAAGAATGTGTAGTTGTGCAGAAGATACAATCCAACGCAGGCACGCTCTCGCTACGGTTCAAACACAGCGGTACAAGTGTGAAAAATAAATTTTTCACACGCAAGTTTGTGCTTACGCCC
>JAMPHJ010000077.1 GCA_023663465.1 Muribaculaceae bacterium
ATCCACCATGTCGCAGGCGATCTGAAGCGCCGCCGGAGCGGTCCGCTTGCCGCTGCGGGTCTGCAGAAAATAGAGCTGTCCCTCCTGGATCGTGAACTCCATATCCTGCATGTCGCGGTAGTGATTTTCCAGCTTATTTGCAATTTCCATAAACTGTTTATAGCACTCCGGTAAATCCTCTTCCAGTTTCGTAATCGGCTGCGGCGTGCGGATACCTGCAACTACGTCCTCGCCCTGCGCATTAATCAGATATTCGCCATAGATGCCTTTCGCACCGGTAGAAGGATTTCTGGTAAATGCAACGCCGGTGCCGGACGTATCGCCCATATTACCGAATACCATTGCCTGTACGTTTACAGCAGTCCCCCAATCACCCGGAATGTCATTCATTCTTCTGTATACAATCGCTCTTTCATTATCCCAGGAACGGAAAACAGCTTTCACAGCTTCCATCAACTGTACTTTCGGCTCCTGCGGAAATTCTTCCCCTTTATTTTCCTTATAAATGCCTTTAAATCTGACGATAATCTCTTTCATATCGTCCGCCGTCAGCTCGGTATCGTAAGAAACGCCCTTAGCGGCTTTTATCTCATCCAGAATCCTTTCAAAGTAAGATTTCGGAATTTCCATAACAACATCAGAGAACATCTGGATAAATCTTCTGTAAGAATCGTATGCAAACCGCGGATTGCCGGTTTTCTTTGCAAAACCTTCCACCGCTACGTCTGTCAGACCCAGATTTAAAATCGTATCCATCATACCCGGCATGGACGCCCTCGCCCCGGAACGGACGGAAACCAGAAGCGGATTTTCTGTATCGCCGAATTTCTTGCCCTGTTTCTGTTCCAGATTCTCAAGCGCATCAAAAATCTGTTTCTGAATTTCATCGGAAATCTGTTTTCCATTGTTGTAATAATCCGTGCACGCCTCTGTTGTAACTGTAAAGCCTTGCGGAATCGGCAGTCCAAGATTTGTCATTTCTGCAAGATTCGCGCCCTTGCCGCCCAAAAGATTCCGCATATCTGCGTTACCTTCTTCAAATAAGTACACCCATTTTGCCATAGCGTTTTCCCTCTCTTCTTTCTACATCATTTCGATAGAAACTCTCTTTTACTATCATAACATATCTTGTCCAATCACGCACCAATTTTTTCCTAATTTCAAACAGATTTTTTTGTATCTTCGGGAATAAAACTGTCAAAGATGAACAAATCGAAATCTTTTTCCAGACTTTCCAACTGTTTCTGGCTTTTTACCGTCCATGCCACAGCAAGATTTTTATAGAGTCCCCGACAGATTTTTCTCCCCGGTTCTTCTTTAAAACGACAGTTATAGGCGATGAAATCCGGGCTCGTCACACAATTGGTCAGAAGATGGGTTAGGATAATGTGAAAAAGATTTCTCCTCACACCCTCTCTTTTGAAATCGGTCGATAACTGCCCTCTCATCACTTCCCGATGATGTCTGCGATACCATAACAATACAAGAGGATTAAAAGATTCGATGCAATAAACGCCTTTATATTCTGAAAGCATTTTCTGGACGATTGGGCACAGCGCCAGATTCGTCCACTCCACTTTCAACTCGACAATCAGGGGAACCCGCCCGTCTACCATCGCCAGAAACTCTCTTAACGTCGGTATCTTCTCATCCGTATCCAGTAAGGATAGTTTCATCAGCTGCCGGTAAGTCATCATATCGATTCTGCCTGATACGCCGCACATCCTATCCAGCGTAAAATCATGAAAAATAACCGGAATACCGTCTTTGGTCATCTGCACGTCCAATTCTATCCCGTATCCGTCCTCTACCGCCCCTCGGAAGGCTTTCATGGAATTTTCGGGAATCGCCCTCTGATTATCATGCAGCCCCCGGTGCGCATAGTAAACGCCCAGATAAGGATATTTCTTCGGTCTTCCAAAAATACGCGGCATAATCAGCAATAAATACTGAGCTATCAAAACTACCATCCAAAACGCTATGATTCTAATTGATTTTAAAACTGCCATACTTCTTCTATCTCCTGCCATCATGCTATTGCTTATTCATTCTGCACGAAATAATATCCGCAAAATGAACAAATTCATCGTCGAACAATCTCTGATTTTTCAACCTGCCACCTTAGATTATATCCTCAAAATGAAAAACTGCAAGAGTTTCTCGTTTAAATTCGGGAACATTTATAGCCCTGTTGTCATCCTGCCTCTTTCGATGTAAGACTCTGTATGGAATCAGAAGACTCCAATACCCTAAAAGTTTCAATCATGGAATGAAACCTGCTTCCCGTTCCTTCTGTTGCCTCCACAATGTAACTTGCTGTGATAATAAATACGCCGCCAAGACCATTGTCTACAAAATAAACCTCCTTGACTTCGCAATCACTTTCCACTCCCTCATCCGCGCGAAGATACAGTCCTTTTGGAAGCTCTGAAACCATGACATCAGATACATCGGCATAGTGTTCTATCAACTCTTCTTTCATTTCCCCGGCAGCATTTTCCACGGAAATTTCCTGTGTCTGCATAACCCGAATTTCTCCTGTAGGAAAATTGTCATAAAACTCCTGTGTCTTTTCCACAATTTCCTGGATTTTTTGCTCCACCTCTTCCTCCGGTAAATCCGCAAGCAGCATCGCGTTATCCCTAATGGCATCCTGTCTTGTATAAATAATGCGCTTTTCACGGATAAGATAGTAATCTTCCTCTTCTATCAACTCAAATAAATTCGTATCAACGTAAATGGCAAAACCCGCCTTATCTGTACTTTCCCCAGGGACCTCTTCCGTTTCCTTTGGAAACTTTCCCATTTCTTCCGGCAATTTTCCATAGACCTCATGGGGAATGTTCTCTTCCATCCCCTCTAATGTCAATGAGATATCCTTTGGCGGGAATAGTTCTTCCAACAAACACTCTGCACGCTCCCTAATCTGTGACGCCATCACCTGTCCGGCGGGAACAAATCGCATAAACAGCACAACCACACAGGCTGCGGCAATACCATAAAACACTCCTTTTTTCCCAGACCTGCATATCTTTTTCACATTCAAAGCCTCATCCAGCATTTCTTCCGGAATATTTCCTATCAGCTCTAACAATCTTTCTTCCCTGAAATTCCCTTCTTCTATTTTCATAGCACAACTCCTTCTCTTTCTAAATATTGCTTCAACTTCAATCTTGTCCGATTTAGTTTTGTAGAAACATTACTTTCTTTCAGTCCAAATTTCTTTGAAAGGTCGGAAATGCTTTCCATATAAAAATACCTTTGGATAAACAAGGCTCTGACAGTCAAATCCTGTGTTAATAAAAAAGCCCGGATAGCGCTATTCACGGTATCGTCCGTCGAAGTCTCGATATCTTGGACCGTTGGAATGCAATCCTGCAGTTCCGACAAATAGACTTGAAGATGGCTATCCCTCATCTGCCTGTGATTATATCGATATTTAGACAGCGCTAAATTGCGCACAATCCGACTGACATAGGCTTTCAGACACATAGGATTATCTGGCGGAATGCTATTCCATGTCTTTAAATAAGTATCATTTTCACATTCCTCGGCATCTTCCTTGCATTTCAGAATATTGAAAGCAATGTGAAAACAAAGCTTTCCATATTTTTGTGACAATTCGGTAATTGCCTGCTGTGAACGTTCCAAAAATAGTTGTACAATGTCGTTATCATTCATTGCCTTTCCTCCCTCCTTTTCCACTCACCCTATATGACGCCATTTTTATAATTTTCAGCACACAATAATAAACTTTTTCACTTATTTCCCTTTCTAAATAAAAGTAAATCACAACACATTCCACATTGCAAAAAATTCCATTTTATGTATAATGATATGAGTAGCCATAAAGCATAAAAAATAAGAAAATAAGAGGTTTATCATATGATTAGTGCAAACAACGTAACTTACAGGGTAGGCAAGAAAGCCTTATTCGAGGACGTAAATATCAAATTTACTGAAGGAAACTGCTATGGTCTCATCGGTGCAAACGGTGCAGGCAAATCCACTTTTTTAAAGATTCTGTCGGGCGCGCTGGATACGACCAACGGAGACATTGCCGTTACCCCCGGACAACGCCTTTCCGTGCTGGAACAGGATCATTTCAAATATGATGCTTACTGCGTCATGGACGTGGTCATCATGGGCAATGAGAAACTGTACCGGATTATGAAGGAAAAAGACGCTATCTATGCAAAAGAGGATTTTTCCGATGAAGACGGCATCCGTGCCAGCGAGCTGGAAGCAGAGTTTGCAGAGATGGACGGCTGGGATGCGGAATCCAACGCCGCCATGCTTTTAAACGGTCTTGGCGTCAATACGGATTTACACAATAGTCTCATGAGCGATTTAAACGGTAACGAAAAAGTAAAAATCCTGCTGGCAAAGGCGCTATTTGGCAATCCCGATATCCTGCTTCTGGATGAGCCGACAAACCATCTGGATTTGGACGCCATCGCATGGCTGGAAGACTTTCTGATTGATTTTGAAAATACGGTTATCGTGGTTTCCCATGATCGTTATTTTCTTAACAAAGTATGTACCCACATCGCGGACATTGACTATGGGAAAATCCAGCTATTTGCCGGAAACTATGATTTCTGGTACGAATCCAGCCAGCTTATCATCAAACAGCGCAAAGAAGCCAATAAAAAGAAAGAAGAACAAATCAAGGAACTGCAGGAATTTATATCCCGTTTTTCCGCCAATGCCTCTAAATCCAAGCAGGCTACTTCCAGAAAAAGGGCGCTGGAAAAAATTGAGCTGGACGATATCAAGCCTTCCAGCCGGAAATATCCGTATATTGATTTCAGACCGGATAGGGAAATCGGCAATGAGGTGCTGACCGTGGAAGGTATCAGCAAGACCATCAACGGGGAAAAAGTATTGGATAACATTTCCTTTATCGTCGGACATGATGACAAAATCGCCTTCGTCGGCGGAAACGAGCTGGCGAAAACTACATTGTTTAAAATACTGACCGGTGAAATGGAGCCCGATGAAGGCACTTATAAATGGGGCGTGACCACTTCCCAGGCGTATTTCCCGAAAGACAATACCGCCGAATTTGATAATGATTATACCATTACCGAATGGCTGACCGGATATTCTGCCAATAAGGACGTGACCTATGTCAGAGGCTTCCTGGGGCGTATGCTCTTTGCCGGTGAGGATGGCGTCAAGAAAGTCAAAGTTCTCTCTGGCGGCGAGAAAGTCCGCTGTCTCTTGTCCAAAATGATGATCAGCGGCGCAAACTGTCTGATTTTCGACGAGCCGACTAACCATCTCGATATGGAAGCGATTACTGCCCTGAATGAAGGTATGATGAAATTTAAGGGCGTTGAGCTTTTTGCCTGTCATGACCATCAGGTCGTACAGACCACTGCTAACCGGATTATGGAAATTCTTCCAGACGGTACTTTGATTGATAAAATCACGACTTATGATGAATATCTTGCAAACGACGAAATGGCAAGGAAACGTACCATTTATACAAGCGCTGCGACAGACGAGGAGCTGCTATGAGACAAGTAGACCTACATGTACATTCCAATAGATCAGACGGCACCTACACCCCGTCAGAACTCGTGGACTATGCCTTGGAAAAGGGACTTCTTGCTTTTGCCCTGACAGACCACGATACTACGGCAGGCATTGAAGAAGCCTTATCCTATGCAGAAAATAAACCCATTGAGGTCATTCCAGGAATCGAATTTTCTACCGAATATGAAGGAAAAGACGTGCATGTCGTAGGACTCTATATCCATTACGATACGCCCTCTTTTCAGGCAAAACTGCAATCCTTCGTGGATTCCCGCATACAACGTAATCAGAAAATGTGCGAGAATCTACAGGGCGCGGGCATTGATATTACTTATGAAAAATTATGCGAAGAAATGCCAGAAGCGGTCATCACCCGTTCTCACTATGCCGCTTATCTGGTAAATCATGGTTATGTCGCCAGCCGCGCCGACGCTTTTGCCAAATATATTGGCGATCACTGCAAATATTTCGTCCCCAGGGAAAAGGTTACGCCTTCCCAGGCGGTCGAGCTTATCTTACAGGCGGGCGGTGCGCCGATTCTAGCCCATCCGCCCCTCTATCATATGAGTGATGACCGTCTGGAAACTCTGGTAGCAAAACTATCCCAAGACGGGCTGATGGGCATCGAAACCATTTACAGCACTTATTCTAATCAAGAAGAACGCGATATGTTCCGGCTTGCTAAGAAGTATGCCCTGCTGCCCAGCGGCGGCTCCGACTTTCATGGCGGCAATAAACCGGGGCTGGACCTGGCGGTAGGTTACGGCAAACTCTTCGTACCGGAAAGCATTTTACAGGGAATCCAAGAAAGGCTGAAAAGTGTAGATTGAAAAAGCTTAAATCCGCAGAGTGGAAGAATCTGAAAGGTATAGACTGAAAAGTTGAAATTTACAGTTGAAAAGAAAGGCATTATTAGTTAGCATGAAAGTATTATTTACTGACTTAGACGGAACCTTATTAAATCGGGAAAGCAAAGTGTCCGCAAAAACGAAACAATTTCTGGATGCTTTTATTCATGCTGGCAATAAATTGGTGCTCTCTTCCGGCAGACCGCTAGACAGCATTCTGGAAGTCAAAGAACTGGCAGACATCGACTATCCGGGCGTTCTGATTATCGCCAACAACGGAACGCAGATTTATGACTGCGACAATTGCAGCAATCTTCTGGAGCGGCGTCTGCCTCTTTCCTATGTTTCTTATTTACAGGCACAGGCAAAGGCACAGAATCTTCATATTCAGACCTATACCGACCATGCCGTCGTAACCGCCAAAAACGACGAGGAAATTCAATTCTACCGCAGAAGAATCCATGTTCCTCTGCTGCTTACTGACGATTACGCCTCTTTTCTGACCAAAGAGCCGTTTAAAATGCTCGCCATCCATCTACATGATAAAAGCCGGCTGATTGCTTTCTGCGACGCCATTTCTGAATGGGCCTCTGATAAAATCCAGTACATCTTTTCCAATGAGGCTTATCTGGAGCTGTTTGTCAAGGAAGCCGGAAAAGGAAGCGCCGTCCGCTATCTCTGCGATTATTTTCAGATTCCTTTATCCGACGCGTATGCCGCTGGCGACGCCGAAAACGATATTTCCATGTTAGAAGCTGCCGGCTGCGGTATTGCCATGCAAAATGCCGCTCCCAACGTAAAAAAAGCCGCCGATGTCATTACCCCAAAAGATAACGACAACGACGGTCTCGCTGAATTTATGCAATCTCTTCTTAAATCGTAAAACATCATAAAACCATCATCCCTCGATAATCAGATACCGCCCATCCCCGACCTCGAAGACTTCATCCGCTTCCAGAATCTCTTCTTCGTCGGCGCCTTCCATGTCTACGCCCTGCTCATCAAAATATTCCCATACTTCATGCACGGAGTCCACTACCACTGCCATGCATTCTTCCAGGAAGTCATCCGCTTCCTCCAAAGACCCCGCCACATCCTCCGGAAATAGCTGCCCTTGTTTTTCCAGAAAACATTTCAATACCGCATCATCAAACATAAGCTTACCTCCTTTCCCGTTTCTATCTCATTATCGTCTGCAATTGTTTTGCTACAATCTGATAAACGCCTTTTTCCTGATAGGAAGGACAGATATGCTTTGCCTGCGCCTTGACGCTTTCCCGCGCATTTTCTACCGCATAGCTTTCCGCCGCCGCCTGTAAGAGCCCGATATCATTGTCATTATCGCCAAAAGCCATCGTCTCATCCCGGTCAATTCCCAGATAACGCTGTATGAAAGAAAGTGCATTTCCTTTATCCACGGAAGCGTCCATGAAATCCACCCATTCTTCCCCCGCCATACAGACTTTCACCTTGTCCTGCCATGCGGGAATCAGAACGCTTTCCCCCAAGGTTCTGATACTGTCTTTCTGATAAATGGCGATTTTGATAATTTCCGCCTTTTCTTCTAAAGCATCTTTTACAATACGATACTTATTCCGATATCCTTTTTCAAAAAAATCTAGAAATTCCTTGTTCTCTGTTTCTAACAGGCTGCCTTCCACAGTGGATATAACAGCCTCGCACTGCCCGTAATAAGGACGCAGCTGCTGGATAATCCCTTCCGCATAGTCCCTGCGCATCTTTTGTATCAGGATATCTTGCCCCCGAAAGCGCACATGGGCGCCGTTTTCTACCAGATAAAGAATCCGCTCTTCCACCTGATGAAACATCTTTCTTACACTCTCATACTGCCTTCCGCTTGCCACGCAGAAATAATTGCCGGCATCCGTCCAGACACGAATCGCTTCCAACATCTCTGGATAGACTTCCGGGGAAGAGTCTTTTACCAGCGTTCCATCTATGTCCGTTGCAATTAACTTAATCATCTGCTCCTCCCAACAGCCCTTTCTGCTTCATTTCCTGAAACAGTCTGCCTATGGGCAATCCTACCACATTCGTATAGTCGCCGCAGATTCCCTGGATATATGCGGCAAAGAGTCCCTGAATCGCATAGCCGCCCGCTTTGTCCATCGGTTCCCCGGAATCCACATATTTCTCAATTTCTTCCTCGGTCATCGGATAGACGGTTACATCCGTACATTCATGGAAGGTATGAAACATCGCCGGCATGTCCTGATACTTCCACGCCAGCGTAACGCCGGTATAGACCTGATGGCTCTTTCCCTGCAACTCCCATAACATATCGAATGCTGCTTCTTTATCTTCCGGTTTTCCCATGATTTTATTCCAACAGGAAACTACCGTATCTGCGCCGATTACGACAAAATCCTCTTTCATCGTATCCGATAGCTGCCCGCAGATATCGACTGCCTTCTGATAGGACAATTCTTCTACAATTTCCGCCGGCGTCTTTTTCGTGATGACTTCTTCTTTCAGACTGGGCATGGTCTTAAAAGATAGCCCTACCTGCCGTAACAGTTCTTTTCTTCTGGGGGAGGCGGAAGCCAGTATCACTTTCATGAAAATTCCCCTGCCTTTCTCTCAGTTTATTTGAAATATCCATCACTCTGCCTCATGATGGGTCTCCGGAATGAATACGCGCCTGTTTGCAACTTCTTCCTGCTTTTTTGCGACCTTTTTCGCTTCCTGACAAAACTCCAACTGGGATGAGAATTTTTCTACGCCTTTTACCTTCTCATAACTGCCGTCGGGAAGAAGGATATGCGCTTTCACCGTATCCTGTAACTGATAGTTCAGAATATGTATGACTTTCTCCTTCAATTCCGGCTTCTCAATGGGAAACATGATTTCCACGCGTCTGTCCAGATTTCTTGGCATCCAGTCCGCACTGGCGCAGTAACACTCATCCCTTCCGTCGTTCTCAAAATAGAAAATTCTCGCATGTTCCAGATAATTCCCGACAATGGAACGGACGCTGATATTCTCACTGATACCGGGCAAACCTACTTTCAGACAGCAGATGCCCCGGATAATCAGCTCGATCTTCACCCCTGCGGCGCTTGCTTCATAGAGCGCCTCGATAATATCTTTATCGCATAAGGCGTTCATCTTGGCGATGATATGCGCCGTCCTGCCCTGCAGGGCATTTTCTTTTTCCCGGTTAATCAGATAGAGGAACCGATCCTTTAACCAAAGCGGCGCTAAGGACAGTTTATTCCATGAGCGCGGTTCTGAATAACCGGAAAGCATGTTAAATACAGCCGTGGCGTCTTCCCCTATCGTCTCGGAACAGGTTAAGAGTCCCAAATCCGTATAGAGCTTAGCCGTAGAATCATTGTAATTTCCGGTTCCCAGATGGACGTAACGCCGGATTCCATTTTCCTCTTTACGCACCACAAGGGTAATTTTGCTATGGGTTTTTAAGCCCAGCAGACCGTAAATGACATGGCAGCCCGCTTTTTCCAATTTTCTCGCCCATACGATGTTATTTTCCTCATCGAATCTCGCCTTCAGCTCTACCAGTACGGACACCTGCTTTCCATTGTCCGCAGCCTGTTCCAATGCGGCGATAATCGGCGAATTTCCACTGACGCGGTAAAGCGTCTGTTTGATGGCAAGCACGTCCGGGTCTTTCGCCGCCTGTCGGATGAAACGCACCACCGGCTCAAAGGTCTGATAGGGATGGTGCATCAGAATATCCCCTTCCCGGATACGGGCAAAAATATCTGCATCTTCCGGTAATTCCGGCACGGGATGGCCGCCCGTATAGCGATGCTCTTTCAGATGCTCGAAACCGTCCATACCATACATTTTCATTAAAAACGTAATATCTAACGGTCCGCTTATCGGATAGATATCTTCTTTTCCGATATGCAGCTCATCCTGAATCACCTTTAACAGCCGCTCGTCCATGCCCGCTTCCACTTCGAGACGAATCGCCTGTCCCCACTGTCTTTTTTTCAGCTGCTTTTCGATTTCTTTCAGTAAATCTCCGGTTTCTTCTTCCTCTATCAGTAAATCGGCATCCCGCATGATACGAAAAGGATGTGCGCATACGATGTCATAATTTAAAAACAGTTTATGGATATTGTGCTCAATGATTTCTTCTAAAAGAATCACGGTTCTTTTCTCAGAAGAAGGAATCTCCACAATCCGGGAAAGCACGCTGGGCACCTGCACCGTGGCAAATTCCAGTTCTTCGTCGCCGTTTTTCTTCCTGACTAAGGCGCCGATATTCAGCGTTTTATTGCGAATCAGCGGAAAAGGTCTGGAAGAATCCACCGCCATCGGCGTAAGCACCGGATAAACATTGTCTTCAAAATAGTTATCCACATAGGCAGCCTCTGTTTCCGTCAGCTCCTCATGGCTGCCAATCAGGCGAAGTCCGTTTTCCATAAGCTGCGGAAGCAGAAAGTGATTGTAAGTATCATACTGCTGCCTTACCAGCTCATGCGTCGCTTTATTTAACTTGGCAAGCTGCTGTTCGGGGGTCAGCCCGGCAATGTCCTTCTTATGATAGCCGGCGTTAATCATATCTTTTAAGGAAGCTACCCTGACCATGAAAAATTCATCCAGATTAGAGGCTGTAATACTTAGGAATTTCAACCGCTCAAACAACGGAAGGCTCTCGTCCATCGCTTCGCTTAAAACCCTTTTATCAAAAAGCAGCCAGCTCATTTCTCTGTTTGTATAGTTTTCTGATTTGGAAAATTCCGTTTTATCTACCATACCGCTTCTATCCTTTCCGCCGCTCTAATTCAGGCTGTTTTTCTTCTGCCGGATGACGGGTTTTACGCTGTATACTTCTTCAAAGAAGTCCGCCCTCCGGTAAAACAACCCTTTTTCCAGCGTAATATCCACAGGCGTATCAATTACAATAATTAACTTTTCGTCTTTTAACACCGCCTTGATATCCTCAAATTTCTGCTTATGGCTCCTGTCAAGCCCATTAGCAATTTTCAAGATTGCCGTCAGCTTCGCAATCTTGAGAAGCTCTTCCCTGTCTAGATTGATATCTTGTTCCATAATCTCATAATAGTCGAAATCCATATGGTTATACTTGACGACATTTGCCACAATCACCCGCTCGATATGGGAAAGTCCGATAATTTCAGTTGACATAATAATGTTATAAGAACATTCGCCCAGCTTTACAAGACTGATATATTTCCCACAGTCGTGCAGAATCGTGGCAAGCTGTAACAGCAGCCTTTCCCGCTCGCCGAGCCCGTGGATTTCCTTCATGCCGTCAAAGATGGTCAAGGCAATCTTTTCTAACGTTTCGCCCCTTCTCTTGCTGCCCATATAGCGTTTACTGATATTCTGCGCGCTGACGATGATATCCTGCTTAAAGTCGTGGTTTGCCTTGATAATCTTATTTTTCTCCCCGTATTCATAAGCAATTCCATCGCACAGCGTCACGCCCGGCACCCATATCATTTTAGCGTCCATGACTTTTACGATACGGTTTAACAGCACGCTGGAAATATAGAGCAGCGGAACGCTTTCTTCGGGCATATCCAGGATTTTCGCCGCGTCCATGACGGATTTTTCCCGTATCTTTTTCATAAACAAATCCATTTCCGCAGTTTCGATACAGGCGTCTTCTATTTTCGTCATTTTATGTTCTATCGCAGCGGAAATATAATCGTCCACCACGATAATATTGCTGATTTTCCTATCTTTCAGATACAGTTTCTTAAAGACGGCAAGCTGGGAACTGATAAATTCGTCGATAATGTTTTCATACTGGCTCGGCTTCAGATTCAGATGACTCATCTTATCCTGCAGCCTGAGGACGCCCAGTTTCAGATTCTGCGTCGTCACAAGCGTATCTTTCACAAAAAGGGAAATCTGGATGCTGCCGCCGCCGATATCCAGAATCGCCGTTTCTTTTTCGATAATCTTATTGAATACTTTCCCCCTGGACGCAATGGATTTATAATCCAGAAAACGCTGCTCGGAATTGCTTAATACATCTATCTTAATGCCCGTCCTCTGCTCAATCTGGTCAAGGACAATGACGGCGTTGTTCATTTCACGGATGGCGCTGGTGCCATACGCCTGATAATCCTCTACTTTATAGCCCGTCATGATTTTCCGGTATTCCCTTAAAATCCTGCAAAGCTCATCCACTTTTCCATAGCTGAGTTTCCCGGTTGCATAAGTATCCGTGCCCAAATCCAGCCGGTGCCTGATGCAATCGACTTCCCGCAGTCCGTTCTGCCTGGACACTTCAAAAATCTTCATGGACAACTCATAAGACCCCACATCAATCGCCGCAAATGTTTTCATCCTAATCCTCCTGTCCTAACAGATAATCCGCAAACTGCTGCGCTGTCCGCCCGGATAATCCGCCATGTGCAAGCTCCCACTGATTTGCTTTTGCAAGCAGCTCTTTCTCTTCCATCATAATACCATAACGTTTTGCCAATGTCTTTACAATCTCTTCAAACTGTTTCTTATCTGGCGCGCCAAAGTAAATTGTTACGCCGAAACGGGACACAAGGGATAGTTTCTCCTGCACCGTATCCCCTTTGTGCAAATCGTCCTGCCTGTCCTCTTTATCGCTGAACTTCTCACGCACCAGATGCCTTCGGTTGGACGTCGCATAAATCAGGATATTTTCTGGTTTTTTTTCCAGTCCGCCTTCTATGACTGCTTTCAGATACTTATATTCTATCTCGAAATCTTCAAAACTCAAATCATCCATATAGATGATAAACCGGTAATTTCTATTCTTTATCTGGGATATTATATCGTTTAAGTCCTTAAACTGATGTTTATACAATTCGATAATACGCAGTCCCCTATCATAATATTCGTTGGCAATCGCTTTAATACTGGAAGATTTTCCGGTTCCGGCATCCCCGAACAGCAGACAGTTATTCGCCTTTTTTCCCGCTACGAACGCTTCCGTGTTGTCAATCAGCTTCTTCTTGGGAATCTCATAACCGACCAAATCGTCTAAATGCACATGGGCGATATTCAGAATCGGCTCAATCACCGCTCCCTGCGCCTCATGCCGGATGCGGAACGCCTTGTGCAGCCCGAATTTCCCGACCCCGTACTCTTTATAAAATGCAGTTAACGTATCTTTCATCTCTTCCGGCGTATCATCTGCATTAAAACGCTCGGCAAGATGACAGATTCTGTCCCGGATTCGCGTATTATACACTTTGCTTTCCCGAAAACAGCTGGTATAGGAAAGCGCCAGCCCAAACTCCGGCACATGCAGGATTTCCATCATATTTGCAAAGTCATAGTCGTAAAGCTCCTTAAAAATACGGATATCATGCAAAACCATCTCATTGATTGTACCGTCCACTTTTCCCCGGATTTCACATGCCATGCTATAACTGTTTTCGTTATTGACAAGCAAATTTGCCAGAAACGTATGCCACAGATTGCCAAAAAATCCATGAGACGCCGCCAGCTCCATCAGCCTATGCATACAACTGTACAAAAGGGCTCTGTCCTGCACCTTTCCCCCGCCTTCCATCAGATACACCATATCCCGCAGCAGACTGTCATCTTCCTTTGCAAAATCCCTGTAAATAATCAGCTCGTCTATCCTCATTCCAATAACTATGCTCCTTTTTCCGCTTCTGTACTATACCCTGCTCTCATAATTTCCTAAAATCCTCATATTCCTGGCTTCATCCCGCAGTCCCCGCAGCGCGTTTTTGACCGCACTATCTGCAAGATTTCCTTCAAAATCAATGAAAAAGCGATATTCCCAATTCCTGTCCTCCAGCGGACGGCTCTCTATCTTGCTCATGTTCAGATTATTGTATATGAAATGGGAAAGCATATGGTATAAGGAGCCGCTTTCGTGGGGCACTTCAAAACAAATACTGACCTTATTGGCATTTTTCAGAAAAATCTTCTGGTTCGTCACGATAATAAACCGGGTGGCGTTGGTCTGGGATTGGTTCACACCGCTTTCCAATACTTCCAGCCCGTACACCTCGGCGGCATGTCTGCTGGCAATCGCCGCCTGGCCCACGATGCCGTCTTCTTTTACCTTCCTTGCCGCAAACGCATTGTTCTGCATACTAATCTGTCTCCATGCTGGATGGTCATTTAGATAGCGGGAACTCTGCATCAACGACTGGGGATGGGAATAAACTGTCTGAATCTGCTCTGGCTTCGTGCCCGGCAGCCCCATCAGGCAATGTTCAATCTTTATCACCTGCTCCCCCACGATATAATTCTCAAACTCCACTAACAAATCATAAATTTCGTTGACAATGCCCGCCGTGGAATTTTCAATCGGCAGTACGGCAAAATCCGCGCTTCCTTCTTCAATCGCACACATGGCGTCCCGGAATGTATCCACATGGAAATCGTTAATCTGCTTCCCAAAAAAGGTCTGCATCGCCATCTGGGAATAAGCGCCCTCCGCCCCCTGGAACACAATGCGGGCAT
>JAMPHJ010000078.1 GCA_023663465.1 Muribaculaceae bacterium
ACTCGAAATCAGTTTGCCTTTCGGGGCACGCGGGTTCGAATCCCGCCGTCTCCGTTTTTAATACTCTGGGGTTCCAGGGTATTTTTTAATGGAAAACAATTTATTTTAAATCAGTTGTGATAGTTTCCAAAATATTATATAATTTAATTGCCATGTTTTATATAGAGGCAATGGTGGGTATTGAAATTATATATGTTAAGGAGGAAGCAAAATGAAAAGAATCGGGATGTTAACCAGTGGTGGAGATTGTCAGGCATTGAATGCTGCGATGCGCGGTGTTGTAAAATGTTTATCCTGCAGCGGGGACAAGGTAGAAATCTATGGTTTCCTAGAGGGCTATAAGGGATTGATTTACGGGAATTTCCGTATGTTGACGGGTATGGATTTTTCAGGTATTTTGACAAAAGGCGGTACGATTCTTGGAAGCTCCCGGACTCCCTTTAAACTGATGCGCGAACCGGATGAGAACGGGCTGGATAAAGTAGAGGCAATGAAGCAGAATTACTATAAACTGCAGCTTGACTGTCTCGTGATTCTGGGCGGTAATGGAACGCATAAGACTGCAAACCTGTTAAGGGAAGAGGGATTGAATGTAGTAACGCTTCCGAAGACGATTGATAACGATTTATGGGGCACGGATATGACATTCGGTTTCCAGAGTGCAGTTGATATCGCAACGGATTGTATTGACTGTATCCATACGACAGCGGCGTCTCATGGACGTATTTTCATCGTGGAAGTTATGGGTCATAAAGTTGGATGGCTGACCTTAAACGCAGGAATGGCAGGCGGCGCGGATATCATTCTGATTCCAGAAATCCCATACGATATCGATAAGATTGTCAAGGCGATTGAAGCGCGTCATGAACGTGGTTCCCAGTTTACCATTATGGCAGTGGCTGAGGGCGCGATTTCCAAAGAAGACGCGAAGCTTTCCAAGAAAGAATATAAAGAAAAGATGAAAAATTATCAATATCCTTCCGTTTCTTATGAAATCGCAGACCAGATTCAGCAGAAAACGGGTCAGGATGTGCGTGTAACGGTTCCGGGACACACACAGCGCGGCGGCAGCCCTTGTCCGTATGACCGTGTATTTGCAACACGTCTCGGCGCAGAAGCTGGCAAGCTGATTCTGAATGGGGAGTACGGCTTCATGGTAGGCTATAAGAACAGGGAAGTCGTAAAGGTTCCGCTTGAAGAAGTGGCAGGAAAGCTAAAAATGGTTTCCCCGGATGCGACAATTGTGCAGGAAGCGAAAATGACAGGCATCAGTTTTGGCGACTAAACAGAAATCGCAGACGGATAGAAAGGCGTAGGGATTAATACAGAATGTCATATACAGCGCTTTATCGGAAGTTTCGTCCCGACTGTTTTGAGGACGTCAAAGGGCAGGAACATATTGTTACAACATTGCGGAATCAGATTCAGGCACGGCGTATTGGTCATGCCTATCTTTTCTGCGGTACACGGGGAACGGGGAAAACCTCGGTGGCCAAAATTTTTGCCAAGGCGGTGAACTGCGAGCATCCGGCGGAAGGCAGCCCCTGCGGGGAGTGTCGTTCCTGCAAGGCAATCGCAGCCGGCGCCAGTATGAATGTCATTGAGATTGACGCGGCGTCCAATAATAGCGTGGATAATATCAGGGAAATTGTAGAAGAAGTATCCTATTCGCCGGCGGAAGGAAATTATAAAGTATACATTATCGACGAAGTCCATATGCTTTCTCTCAGCGCTTTTAATGCACTGTTAAAAACGCTGGAGGAACCGCCGTCCTATGTTATTTTCATTCTGGCGACGACGGAAGTCCATAAGATACCGATTACGATTTTGTCCCGGTGCCAGCGGTATGATTTTAAAAGGATTTCGATTGAGACCATTACGGCGAGACTTAGGGAACTGATGGAAGTGGAACAGATAGCGGTGGAAGATAAGGCGCTCCGCTATATTGCCAAAACAGCGGACGGGTCTTTTAGAGATTCGCTGAGTCTGTTAGATCAATGTATTGCGTTTCATTTCGGGCAGGAGCTCACATACGATAAAGTCTTAGATGTGCTGGGCGCGGTGGATACCGAAGTGTTTAGCAGGATGTTTCAGCATGTGTTGGATAAAGATGTGCCGGGCTGTATTTCCCTGTTGGAAGAAATCGTGATGCAGGGCAGGGAACTGACTCAGTTTGTCACAGATTTTACATGGTATCTGCGTAACCAACTGCTTGTCAAAACTTCCGATGCAGATGCGATAGAAGATATTGTAGATGTATCCACTGAGAATTTAGAAAGGATGAAGGCGGAAGCGGACAGGGTTGACCAGGAAGCCATCATGCGGTATATCCGTATTTTTTCAGAGCTTTCGGGTGAGATGAAATATGCTGCGCAGAAGCGGATTCTGCTTGAGATTGCGCTGATTAAACTGTGCCGCCCCAGTATGGAAAGCGATGCGGATTCCCTGCTTGAGAGAATCCGTGCAATGGAAGACAAACTGGAAAAAGGCGTTGCAATAGCGGCGCCGCAGGCGGCTGTTTTAACTGGGACGGCGGAAAAGAAAACCGCCCAGACGGCATCTCATCCGCTGCCTAAAGCGATTCCAGAAGATGTGAAGCAGATTGTCAATCAGTGGCAGAGCGTCGTGGGAGAGACTTCCATGCCGATGAAACAGTATCTGAAAGATGCGCGTTTAAGTTTAGGCGGCGACAATAAACTGATGGTGGTAGTGGAAGATGGCGTGGCTTCGGATTATTTTCTGAAACAGGAAGGGCATAAGGAACTGTTAGAGAAAATCATATCGGATATCGTCGGCAAAGAAATTGAAGTGACAGTGCAGAGTATACAAAGCGAGCAGGACTTTGAGCAGGATTATGTGGATTTAAGTCAGATTATACACATGCCGATAGAAGAAGAATAGAAAAAGAAAGAGGTAGGATTATGGCGAAGCGAGGAGGATTTCCGGGAGGCGGAATGCCTGGAAATATGAACAATTTAATGAAACAGGCGCAGAGAATGCAGCGGCAGATGGAAGAGAGCCAGAAGGAACTGGAAGAGAAGGAATTTAGTGCGAAGGCGGGCGGCGGCGCTGTAGAAGTGACGGTAACCGGAAAGAAAGAAGTCGCTAAAGTGAAATTATCCCAGGAAGTAGTTGACCCGGACGACGTAGAAATGTTAGAGGACCTTGTCATGGCGGCAGCCAATGAGGCGCTGCGTATGGCGGAGGAAGCGAATGCCGAAATCATGAGCAAGATGACGGGCGGACTTGGCGGAGGCTTTCCTTTCTGATGGACTTATACGGCGGATACATTCATAAATTAATTGAAGAATTGTCTATGCTGCCAGGAATAGGCGCAAAATCAGCCCAGAGGTTAACTTTTCACTTGATTAATATGCCGAAAGAACGAGTAGACAGGCTTGCTGTCACGATGATGGAAGCAAGGGAACATGTGCGATACTGTCAGGAGTGTTTTACGCTTGCCGAACAGGATATCTGCCCTATCTGCGCGAATGAAAACAGAGACCATCAGACGATTATGGTAGTGGAAAATGCAAGGGATTTGGCGGCATATGAGAAAACCGGTAAGTATACGGGCGTCTATCATGTCCTGCATGGCGCGATTTCACCGATGCTGGGAATCGGACCTAACGATATCAAGCTGAAGGAATTGATGCAGCGGCTGCAGGCGGACGTAAAAGAAGTAATCATTGCCACCAATTCCAGTCTGGAAGGGGAAACGACGGCGATGTATATCAGTAAACTGATTAAGCCGACAGGCGTGAAAGTGACCAGAATAGCCAGCGGCGTACCGGTGGGCGGGGATCTGGAATATATAGATGAAATCACTTTGCTGCGCGCATTGGAGGGCAGGACGGAGTTATAAATTCATTTTGGAAAGGAAGGTATGGAGATGACCAAGGAATTTTTTGGAACGACAAAGGACGGCAGGGAGGTATACGCTTTCGTCCTGGAGAATGCAGCCGGCATGAAGGTCAAGGCGCTAAATTACGGCGTGATTGTAAAAAACGTGTATGTGCCGGATAAAGACGGCAACCTGGCGGATGTGGTGCTAGGTTATGACAAGCTGGAAGATTATGAGGAAAACGGCTGCTTTTTTGGCGCAACAATCGGTCCCAGCGCAAATCGTATTGACAACGCCAGTTTTCAGATTCATGGAAAAACCTATCAATTAGAGGTTAATGATGGTCCGAACAATTTACACAGCCATATTACAGAAGGATATCATAAACGGATATGGGACGTCGTGGAAACAGGGGACAACAGTGTGACATTTGCACTGGAAGATTCTGATGGGAATATGGGATTTCCAGGCAATAAAAAGATCACCGTGACTGTCAGTTTATCAGAAGATAACTGTCTGAGGATAAAATACCATGCGGTTTCCGATGCGGATACGATGATTAATATGACAAATCATTCTTATTTTAATCTTAGTGGGCATCAGGCAGGGAAAATTGAGGATCATATTTTAACGATTCATGCAGATTGTTATACACCTGTGGCGGCAGGTTCTATTCCGACAGGAGAAATTCTGCCAGTCGCAGGGACGCCTATGGATTTTACGGTGCCGAAACCGATTGGCAGGGATATCGAGAAGGACTTTGAGCAGTTGAAACTAACTTTCGGTTACGACCACAATTATGTGATAAATAATGCGGATGGCACATTGCGGGAAATTGCCGTGCTGGAAGACCCGAAGAGCGGACGGAAGCTGAAAGCTTTCTCTACGCTTCCCGGTGTGCAGTTTTATGCTGGGAATTGCATCGATGAAGGCGTAGGCAAGGAAGGCGCGCTTTACGGACCAAGGTCAGGCATGTGTCTGGAAACGCAGTATTTCCCAGATGCGATTCATAAACCACAGTTTCCATCTGTCATTTTTGGACCGGACAGAGACTATGAAGCGGAAACGGTGTATCAGTTTTTATAAGAAATAGAAATGAAATATTGCGAGTGGAATAAAAAGGACATGAGTTTTCATGTTCTTTTTCATCATATAGGAAATCTGCCTATGCTTTTTCAGAGTACGCGCAATTTGATAAATTTTGCATGTCTTCTATGCTATATTGGCTATATCCGTATGCAGCAAGGCATAGAAAGGTGTGGGGAGTGGGATGGAAACAACAAATATTTTGATTCACAAAGGGGAAAGAGAAAAAAAGTACCATCTCTATGTAGAAGACTATGTCATGTCTTATCTGAAAAACTATGGAGCCCTGGATTGCAGAAATATTTCATTCTATGGGAAACGGGAGCCGGAAGAAAAAAAATATTACATATACGGTGCAGGACAACAAAAAGAGATTTCCTATTTTGAAAAATATACACTGTTAGATGAGATTTCATGCCGCTATGTGATGGACATGCCTGTATTTTCCATAAAAGATGACGGAGGCGTTTATGAGTTGGCGGGCTATGATATTTTTTACCAGAGTAATGAGGCGATGCAAAGTTACATGGTCGAGCAAAGAAGGCTGAGAGAGGCGGAAGAGAAAAGGCAGGGAAGAAATGGAACGCCGGCAGGGAGCCGGACGCAGCGGTGGGAAGAAAAGGAAATAGAGTTCCAGAATGAGATGCAGAATCGGAAAAGAAAACGGGTATCCGCTCCTAAAAGCGTTTCGGAAAGAGCCGGAAGCCGCCTGATGCTGATACAGCTATCCGCTATTTTTATGATTTTGGCGGCGATTGTCATTAACTCGACCAATAGCTATACGAAACTGACAGAGCTCAATCAGGCGGCAGTAGAAGTCTTTTTTGCAATGGAAAACGAGGACGCCGCCGGCGCTGTGGATGATATGATGCTGCGCCTTGAGGATATCGATGCGAAATTTGAAGAAGAAAACCGATTACTAAAGCAGGAAGAGACAGAGAACGAAGACGGCGGCAGCAGCGAAACGGACGAAAAGACCGGGAACGAAGACGGCGGCAGCAGCGAAACGGATGAAAAAGAAACTGACGTGGAAGAGGCGGATGCGGAAGAAACGGACGCTGGAAAAATTGATGCCGGGAAAGCCGATGTCAAGGAAAATATTGACGAAAAAAACAATGTCGTGGAAAATGATGAGAAGGAAAGCGATACAGACGATGATACAGATAAAACGACTGCAGGTCAAGACAATGCAGCGAACGCGCAAGCCCAACAGATTATCGAAGAAGAAGGCGGTACAAATCAACCTGCAGAACAGGCTTTTGCCAGAAGTTTTGCAGAATACTATCGGATTGAAAAAGGGGATACGCTGTGCACTATCAGCATTAAAATATATGGTGATGCTTCAAAAGTAAAGGAAATATGCGAGTTAAATGAGATTACAGACCCCGATTGCATCAAGTATGGTCAAAAAATATTATTACCTTAGGCAAATATGTGGTACAATAGACGCAAGTCCGGAAAATAGGAGCAGTACAAAAGGAAAGCAGTTTGTAAAGAGGAATAACGTATGGTGGACGTTAGAAGTTACTTTAAAAAAAGAGAGCAGCGCGACAGCAAGACACCGCGTATCAGCTACAGGGAAAAAATCAAAAGCCACAAGTTTATGATTTTTTATCGCAGTATCTTGATTCTTGTGTTGGTAGCTGCGATTGCGGCGGCGCTTGTGATTCAGTGGAAAAATAAAATCTATGTAGACAGCGTTGTGCTATCTTCTACGGAAATAGCGCTGCCCCAAAGTGGGAAGACAGTGCCTTTTTCGGGGCATATATTGACATACAGTAAAGACGGGGCAAGCTGTATTGATACAAAAGGGACAGCGGTCTGGAATGAAACTTTTGAAATGCAGAATCCGATGATTGATATCTGCCAGGATGTGGTAGCAATCGGGGATTATAATGGAAGAACCCTCTATGTCATGAATACAGGCAGCGTATTGGGTGAAATTGTTACCAACAAACCAATCAGAAACTTCTGCGTTGCCGCTAATGGGGTAGTAGCAGTTGTTTTGGACGATTCGGACGTCACCTGGATATGCCTTTATGATACAGCAGGAGAGGAATTGGTTCGTTTTCGGACCACGATGAAGGACAGCGGTTATCCCTTTAAGGTGGCTATTTCTCCAAATGGAAGGCTGATATGCGTATCCTATCTGTTTGTGGATAGCGGTGAGCTGAAATCCAGCGTGGCATTTTATAATTTTGGCGCAGTAGGCCAGAATAATACAGACCATTATGTCAGCGGTTTTGACTATCAGGACGCTATTGTAGGGTATGCCCGTTTTCTGGATGATAAAACAATGTTTGCCGTATCCGATGACAGAATCATGTTCTTTGGCGGGGAACAAAAACCTGTCAGTATTGCCGAGCGTATGTTGGACGAAGATGTGGAACAGATTTTTTATGGAAAAGAGCATGTAGGGCTTGTTTTCCTGAGTACAGACAGCAGTAACAGATATCGTTTGGATGTATATAATAAAACTGGCGACTTTAGCCGCTCCATCGAGTTTGATATTGATTATTCAGATATCGTATTTTCAGACGACCAGATTATTATTTACAATGAGTCGGAGTGCCGTATTTATAACATGGGCGGCGTAGAAAAGTATGCCGGACATTTTGAAAAAGCGGTGCATGTATTGATACCGGCATCTTCTTCCTATAAATATATGTTGGTTACATCGGATTCCGTTGATATCATTGAATTAAAGTAAGGCGGAAAAAGTTACAGTCAGAGAAAGGTGTTGAATCGTAATTTGAGAATTGTTTTTGTTCTTCTTATTTTTTTACTGCTTATCTGGAGGGTAAAAAAAGGGTTTCATAACGGTATGATAAAAGAAGTTGTAAATATGTTGTCAGCATTGGTTTCATGTATATGCATTATTCTTATTTTCTTCACGATAAGCAGCGTTATGGCGCGGACATTCAGCGTACTCACTATCTGCGTCGCGGGGCTTATCGGAATCGGCATTCTTTTCAAACTATGCAGCCTGGTATTCAGACCAATTACCGCAATTGTAAATATTTCGATTGTGAACGGATTGGATAAACTTTTGGGAGCAGTCATTGGTTTCGTGGAAGCAGTGGCAGGCGCATGGATTTTGTATCATGTGTTAGACTATATGGGGATTTATACTTTCTGAGGATAGAAAACGGGAAAAATTATACAGAAAAGTGTTTATGCTTACGACAAATCCGTATTAAATGCACGGAAACCTATTTTCAAGCAGCATGTAGATATTGGAGGCGGCAGGGCAGATAGAAATCCCGCGAAGGCGCGCTCTCGCTCCGTGAAAAACGCAGCGGTACTAAGTTCAAAAGCCGCGTTGCGCCTTTTTCACTAAGTGCCGGCGTTTTTCAAGGACCTTCGCGGGATTTCTATCTGTCCTGCCAGTTCAGTATGAATCTATTCAATGTAAAAGAGCTGCCTGAAAATAGATTTCCGTGCATTAAATGATTGTGATATTGACTATAAGAAGCGCTGCCCATATAATAAGAAATAACTAAAAACAATCAGATTGTATGAGGAGGTTAGGATGAGGAAAAGATTTTTCACAAGATTAGCAGCGGGATTATTGTGCGGGGCGCTGTTCCTTACAGATGCGGCGTCTCTGGACGTATGGGCCGCTTCAAATGATTTAGATGCAGGGCGGATTGCGTCCTTAACAGAGCCGGGCAGTGAAAATGACACAAGTGTCATAGGCGAAGGAGGAAAAGAAAAAAAAGAAGCGGAAGATTCGTCTGGGAAGGAATCAGAAGATAAGACGGAGCCGTCCGCACCAGAAGGGACTGATGAGGAAGAAGCAGAGAATCCGGGTCAGGAACCGATGGAGCCGTCCGCGCCAGAAGAGACTGATGAGGAAGAACTAGAGAATCCGGGTCAGGAACCGACGGAACCGTCCGCGCCAGAAGAGACTGATGGGGAAGAAACAGAGGATCCGGATCAGGAAGCGGATGAGACCGAAGAAGATGAGATACCTGCCGAAGAGGATGATGAGGAGCCTGCACTGTCCATAGAGGAAGAGCAGGCGTCTGTCTCAGCGAATACTGCGGGGGGGGGCAGACGCCAATCCGGTGATAGTGACCTCTGCGGATGATATCGCAAGTGGAACAAGCAACGAGATTTCATGGGTAATTGATGCAGACGGTAAGCTGACGGTAGCCGGAACCGGGGATTGGGAAAGACAGGAGGACAAGTATGCACCCTGGTATGAATATAGAACGTCGATAAAGTCCGCAACGGTTTCCGTAACAGGGACGACAGACGCTTCCTATATGTTTTATCAATGCGAAGCTTTAGCAGCGGTGGATCTAAGCGGTTTTAACACCGCCAATGTGACAGATATGAGTAACATGTTTTATGAATGCTGGCGTCTGACGACGCTGGATGTAAGCAAGTTCAATACTGCCCAAGTGACGAATATGAGCGACATGTTTTCTGGCTGCTATAATCTGACGACGCTGGATGTAAGCAAGTTCAATACTGCCCAAGTGACGGATATGAGCGGCATGTTTTCTGGCTGTTCTAATCTGGACACGCTGAATGTAAGTAAGTTCGAGACCGCCAAAGTGACGAATATGAGCGACATGTTTGCCAGCTGTTGTAGTCTGGATCCACTGAATGTAAGTAAGTTCGATACTGCCCAAGTGACGGATATGAGCGGCATGTTTCTGAACTGTTATAATCTGAAAAAGCTGGATCTAAGCAGTTTCAACACCGCCCAAGTAACGGATATGAGTCGTATGTTTTACGGTTTACACTGGTCTCTGACGAAGCTGGATGTAAGCAAGTTCGATACTGCCCAAGTGACGGATATGAGCGGCATGTTTGGTGTCTGTTACGGTCTGACGACGCTGGATGTCAGTAATTTCGACACCGCCCAAGTGACGGATATGAGCGGCATGTTTTCTGAATGTCTTAGTCTGACCTCACTGGATGTAAGTACTTTCAATACTGCCCAAGTGACGGATATGAGCAGCATGTTTAGTTTCTGCGATGGTCTGACGACGCTGGATCTCAGCAATTTCAATACCGCCAATGTAACAGATATGCACGATATGTTTTGGAAATGCCCTGACCTGGAGACAGTGAATCTCAGCAGTTTCGATACCGGCAAAGTGACGGATATGAGCGCCATGTTTGAGCAATGTGGAAGCCTGGACACACTGGATCTCAGCCATTTCAATACTGCCAATGTAACAGATATGAGTCGCATGTTTGCTTTCTGCTATTACTTGGAACCGCTGGATATAAGCCATTTCAATACCGCCAAAGTGACGGATATGAGCGAGATGTTTGTTCAGTGTTATAACCTGATCACATTGGATGTAAGCAGTTTCGATACCAGCAGCGTAACGGACATGGGCAGCATGTTTTATGGATGTTCCAGCCTGGTCAAGCTGGATGTAAGCCATTTCCATACCGCTATTGTGACGAATATGAGCGCCATGTTTCAAGGATGTTCCAAACTGACCAAGCTAGATGTAAGCAATTTTGATACTTCCAATGTGACGGGTATGAACTATATGTTTAAAGGCTGCGCTGGTCTGACCTCACTGGATGTAAGCAATTTCGATACCTCCAAGGTGACGGGTATGGGGGAAATGTTTTGTGTATGCTCTGGCTTGACCACGCTGGATGTAAGCAATTTCAATACTTCCAATGTGACGGGTATGGGAGGAATGTTTTCTTTCTGCTATGACCTGACCACGCTGGATCTCAGCAATTTCAATACCGCCAATGTAACAAGTATGAAAGGCATGTTTCAGCAATGTACCAGCCTGACCAAGCTGGATGTAAGCAATTTCGATACCGCCAATGTAACAAATATGGAGGGCATGTTTCAGCAATGTACCAGCTTGACCAAGCTGGATCTAAGCCATTTCAATACCGCCAATGTAACAAATATGGAGGACATGTTTTTTGGCTGTACTAGTCTGAGCACACTGAATCTAAGCAATTTCGATACCAGCGGTGTGACAAATATGACGAGCATGTTTCAGCAATGTACCAGCCTGACCACGCTGGATTTAAGCCGTTTCGATACCGCCAAAGTGACGGCTATGACTTATATGTTTCATACCTGCAGTAGTCTGAGCACGCTGGATTTAAGCAGTTTTGATATGGGCAAGTGTAACAGTACATACAGGGTGCTGCGTGGCTGTGATAATCTGACAGCCATTAACACGCCCCGCAATGTCACGCGATCTGTGGAACTCCCTGTAAATTCCGGGGATATATGGTACCGCTTTGACGGCGCCGAGGTTACGGAGCTGCCGCAGAATCTATCCTACAGCATACTGATTACCAAAAACAAGAAACCGGAGGTTTCTGAACCGCACATAACCGCTGTCAAGCAAAGGACTGCCTATGTATGCGGCGAGACGGTCAATACTGACGACATAACCGTAACCTATTTCGATGACAAGGGAACCATTACAAAGCTGACGGAAGGCTTTACGACGAATGTAGATGAGGTCAACCAGACGATGTCCACGCCGGGCAATAAAACGCTGATCGTGACTTATATAGATTCCAGTGTATCCCCCGGCAGGGAATTTACGGCCGGGATCGGGCTGACTGTGACGCTGGGCTTAACAGGGGAAAACACTGTCATGACCCTGCCGGATATAGAAACGGGGAATTATCCTGTATACAACGGCAGACAACATACCCCGCGCGTGGAGGTGAAGCTGGCGCAAGACGGGACGGTTCTGGATGCCGGGACAGATTACGCGGTATCTTATAAGAACAATATCAACGCAGGGACGGCGGCCGTTATTGTCACAGGTATGGGCATTTACAGCGGTACCCTTGAAGAGAACTTTTCCATTGAGAGAGCAAAAGTAAAAATAAAAACAAAGGATACCACGATTGCCGTAGGCGATGCCATACCGGAGCCATTTGCCTGTGAAATGACGGGTTTCTTCAACGGGGATGAAAAGAAAGTGACAGGATTGTCATTTTCCTTTGCCGCACCGGACGGCGTTTTGGTGAACAAAGACGATATCGACACGGGCAAAACGGGGACTTACATAGTGACCCCGATAACCGCAGCGGTAGGTGATAATTACATAGTTGATAATGAGAACGGCTATCAGTCGGGAACCTTTATTATTGCAAAGGAGCGTATCGTATATACAGTTACCTTTGACATGATGGGGCACGGAGCAGGGAATACGACAGCGCCCGCTCCCATGAAGTCGATTCTTTCCGGGCAGTTGATCCCGGAGCCGGCTGCGCCCGTGTCGGAGGGCTGTCTTTTCACAGGCTGGTACAAAGACACCGCATGTACAAAGGCATGGAATTTCACGGCAGACACCGTGCAGGCAGACACCACCCTGTATGCCCGCTGGGTTGTGCAGACTGCGGAGGGCGGCATTCAGATCCAGGAGATTTCGGAGCAGTTCTACACGGGAAATGCCATTAAGCCCGTACCGGCTGTCTATGCATCGGATGGCACATTGCTGAAAGCCGGAAAGGACTATACGGTTAAATATGGGAACAACATCAATGCTGATCAGGTGGCAGCGGATGGAGGAACCTACAATAGTCTGGACGGAAGCGCTCAGGCGGCACAAGAGAGCGGATTTAACGCAAAGCTTCCCTATGTGGAAATCAAAGGTAAGGGCAACCATACGGGAACTGTTTATACGAATTTCCACATTCGTCGGGCAGCTATTTCGGATGCTGGCGGCAATGCAGCGGCAGGCTTTACCTTAAAATATACCGATCAGCTTGCGACCAATGCCCAAAAAGTGCAGAAGCCCTTTTCCTCCCTGAAATACAAGAAAGCCATGACGGCGGGAAAAGACTATACGGTGACGTACAGCTCTGACAATGCGCTCGATGCGGATGGAAACGTAGTGAAAGCCGGGGACGGCGGCAGGTGGACTGTCACGGGAACATATGACAAGAATAATAAGTATACGCTTCCCGCCATCCCGAAAGGATACAGCGGCGTCTTTGAGATGACTGTGGAAGGAATCGGGAATTATGAAGGTGAGATCAAGTGCGAAATCTTTGTGACGAATAAAGCAAACCTAATCAAAAACGCTACCGTCACACTGGGCAAAAACCAGAAGAACATGCCTTACAACGAAGGCAGTGCGGTGACGCTGACGCCCGGTTACAGTGATGGAAAGAAATATTATAAAGTAAGTGCGGACGGAAGCATAAACAGCACGCCGGAGGCAAACGCAAAAGACCTCTTTACCGTAAAATCAGGCAAGATCTTCCTTGTCTGGGGACAGGATTACACCCTCACCTACACCAATAACAGGGCTGTGGGGACCGCCACCATGACGATCACCGGAATCGGGAACTACAAGGGTTCTAAGAGCGTTACCTTTAAGATCACGGGGGCGGCGTTTAAAGCAAACACTGTTGAGGTGAAGACCTACAATGCCCAGACAAACCCGGACGACAACGATTTTAAAGCGTCCATGCCTTATACGGGCAGTGCTGTGACCCAGAATAAAGTAACGCTCATCACCAGGAAGACAAATACGAATCCAGGTGGAAAAACGCTGAGATATGGCGAGCATTACACCGTCAGCTACAAGAACAATATCAGGAAAGGTACCGCAACCATGACCTTCACGGCGAAACCGGAATCAGGCTACAGCGGGAGCTTCAAAAAGACTTTCAAGATTGTGGCGGTGTCGCTGGCTGACCCTGCCTTTGTGAAAGTGGAAGCTGTAGAAACCACCGGGCAGGAGCCGGACAGCCTTACTTCCGGGAAGGATAATAAGGGAAATACTTTTTATAAGTTAAACGGCACAGTGACATATAAGAGAGAGGGAGCGAAACCCTCACAGCGTATCCGTCTGACTCTGTGTGACGGGAAAGGAAATCCGACGGATATTATCCTGAAAGAGGGGACAGACTACACTGTAAGCTATGCCAATAACACCGTGCTGAAATCAGCGAACCCGGCAAATAAGATCCCTACCATGACCTTCAAGGGAAAAGGAAACTATGCCGGTAACCTGAAAGTAACCTTCGACATCAGTGAGGCAGCAATGGAGGCGGGCGCAGACAATCTTACCGTGTCAGCTGCGGCAGCGGCATACAACAGCAAAAAGGCGCCTGAATATCAATATGCGCCGAAAGTCACTGTGAAAGACGGTAAGAAGGCATTGAGGCTGAATAAAGATTTCAGGGTGGAGTACCAGAATTGCAGCCAGCAGGCGATAGGCGAATACCTGGAGGCGCTGGACAAGAATGCAACATGGGATACGGTGCAGGCAAAGCGTCCCTATGCTGTGATCACGGCAGTAAACGGAAGCGGTTACACGACAGGAACTGGCAAGGGCATGAAACAATATCTTGACATCTACCAAACGAAACTGACAAGCAGCAAACTTTATATCATCGTGTCGGAAGGAGAGAATCTCAATATCTACAACGGACAGCAGGTGAAGCCGAGTCAGGTGACAGTTTATTACAGCGCTGATACGAAAGCGGTAGCGGCTGCCAGGAAAGCAAAAGAGACAGACGAGGATAAGTTGACGTCAGCAAGCGGAACATACAAACTGGCTAAACTGACACCGCAATCAGAAGTGGGTGGAGCGGGAGACTATACCTTGACCTACGGTGCAAATGTGACAGCCGGTAAGAACAAAGGGAGCGTGACAGTGACCGGAACAGGCATATACGGCGGCAGCGTCACGACAAAGTTTAGGATTCTGCAGAGAGATATATATACAGCGCCCTGAGATGATAAATCAGCGCACCATTTAAAATGGTGACGCTGATTTCAGACTGTAGACAAAGTGGCTTCGGGATTCACATCCCAGAGCCGTTTTCCTCTTATGTAACAAATTACGTCCAAAATAGAAATTCTCAAGGATTTTCCC
>JAMPHJ010000079.1 GCA_023663465.1 Muribaculaceae bacterium
ATACAATCCATAAGCAGGCACTGTGAAAACGCCGGTACTTAGTGAAAAAGACGCTCGCGGCTTTTGAACTTAGTACCGCTGCATTTGAACCGTAGCGAGAGCGGGCCTGCGTTGGATTGTATCTTCTGCACAACGGACGGCTGCGACAAATGCATAGTTGCGCAAAAATTACAACTCCATCCAATGGTCTTGCACACAAAAAGGAGCCCTCATGAGAATCTTACTTGCGGAAGACGACAAACAATTAAACAACGCCCTTACTTATCAGCTAGAAACAGCGGGGTTTTTGGTGGATTCTTGTCTGGATGGGGAAGAGGCTTTGTTTTATGGGGAGCAGAATATTTATGATGTCATTCTTCTTGATAGGATGCTGCCGCATATGGAAGGCACGCAGATATTGACTGCCTTGCGGAAAAAGGGAATTACTGCGCCTGTTATCCTTATTACTGCGCTGGGCACGTTGTCTGATAAGGTGACGGGGCTGGATTTGGGGGCGGACGATTATCTTGTGAAACCGTTTGCCTTCGAGGAGCTACTTGCCAGAATACGCTGTGTGACCAGAAGACCCCCTGCTCTTACAGATTCCGACATTTTAACACTTGCCGATGTGACCTGGCAAATCCAGGAGTGCATCTTGTCCGGTCCTTCCGGAAGTTGTACACTTTCTAAGAAGGAAGCTTCCCTTCTGGAAACCTTCCTGCGTTCGGGCGGCAAAACCCTTCCCAGACAGACACTTCTTTTAAAAGTCTGGGGACCCGACAGCGATGTGGAAGATGGCAATCTGGATAACTATATCCATTTTCTGCGCAGACGGCTGCGTATCGTCGGAAGCGGACTACAGATTAAAACAATGCGGGGCGTAGGCTACAGCCTTCAGGAGAAATAGAAACCATGTTTAGAAAAGTACACATACGGCTTACCATGCTATGCACGGGAATTACCGCCGTGATTATGATTACCATGTCCCTGTTTTATCTGCATATTTCAGAAACGGGGCTTTATGACAATCAATTCCAGGCTTTCCAGAACGATATCAATACCATTACTACCAATTTAGAGCAGCAGACCGTCATTTCTATGGAATGGCTGTCCAAAATGGAGTCGCAGGGGAATTATATTTTCTACCTTTTAGATAACGGTATTACGTTTCTTTATAATCAATTAAAAGGTGGAGAAGAAACCTCTCTGAAAAATACGCTCCTAGAAGAAAGCATAGCGGCGCGCGGAACAATAGAAATCACATCTTCGCTCCCGCGGCTAAGCAGCATGTATACCTTTTACCATACGGAATACGAATTTACTTCTACTTCTACGAATACGAAATATTTTGGAAGCACTATCTATGTGAAAAGAGCCTCTTCCCCGCTGGAAGTCGTGGTTCTTTCTTCCTTATCGCCTTTAGAAAAGCAAATAAACGAACAGCGTCTGCGTTTCTTACTCATCGACTTCGCTGCCGTACTGCTTCTTACTGCCTTTTCCTGGATTTTTACCGGGAAACTGCTAAAGCCCATCATAGAAAGCCAGCAGAAACAGAATCAATTCATCGCCTCGGCGTCCCATGAACTGCGCACCCCGCTGGCAGTCATCTTATCGGCGGCGGAGTGCTGCAAAACTTCCCCGCCCGAAAAACGGGAAAAATTCTTAAAAACCATCGCTTCGGAAGGTGCGCGGATGTCCGCCCTGATAAACGATATGCTTACTTTGTCTGGTTCTGATAATCATCAACTCACGATTGAGAAAAAGCCGGTAGAATTGGATACGCTTGTGATGAACTCTTACGAAGCTTTTGAGCCTCTGGCAAAGGAAAAAGAAATAACACTGTCCGTCCATATCCCGGAAAATGCCCTTCCACCATGCTTAGCGGATTCCGATAGAATCAGTCAGACGCTTTTTATCCTGCTCCATAACGCCATCAGCTATACGCCAAAACATGGGGAAATATCGCTATCCCTGGCATACCGCAGGGAGCATTTTTATCTATCCGTTTCCGACAATGGAATCGGTATTTCCGACGAGGATAAAAAGAAAATCTTCGACCGTTTCTACCGGGCAGAGAAATCGAGAAGCGACAAGGAGCATTTTGGATTAGGGCTGCCGATTGCCTATGAAATCATGAAGGCCCACGGCGGCAGCATAGAGGTCGCGGACGCTGCGGGGGACGGGAGTGTGTTTACGGTGGTGATTTGAATGCCACAAATATATAAAAAAACCGCCACCCCGGCAGGTTTTCACCTACTGAGGCAGCGGTTCTTTTTACTTACTTAGGCAGTGGCAATAAGAAACATTGTCTTTACCAAATACTTCTCTGTGGAACGTTCTGTTTAGTTAAATACTTCTTTCAGCCACGTTGCGGCCTGAGCTACGGCATCGGCCCAGCTCATTCCCTTCGCATTAATCTTAAAGGTCTGTGTCTTTGTTCCGCCATAGTTACCAATACCTTTGATGGTCAGTTTGGCTTTATTTCCTTTGTTCGTATTATTACTATAGCTTATAATCTTGTAGTCGATGCCTTCGTACAATGTATCCACTACCTGTTTTCCACTTACTTTATACTTCATTGTTACAGTAACTGCACCATTTTCACCACCTGTCGGCTCTATTGCTTCTCCGGTGTAAGTCTGCGGTGTTACCGTGACGGTTGCTTTGGATACGTCGTGGTTAACAGCAAGGACTTTATAGGTCGTTGAAGTTGTGCCTGTATAGTTGCCATTCTCTTTAGCGCTTATCGCAATGATAACTTCATCCCCTGCTTCCAATGCCTGATAGTTCTTATCCGCATCCGTAATCTTAACGCCATCTTTTTTCTTTGTATAGCTATCTACTGTGAAGTCCGTCTTATTCGCCAGCTTCTTACCATCTGTATCCAAAATAACCGGAATCACTTTATACTTATTCTTCTTTACCGCATTTGTCACAAGTATATCTGTAGCCGTGATGTTGTCCTTCAGCGCATTGATATCCTGCTGTACAATTTCAAAAGTAACCTTTTTGCTGCCTTTATAATTGCCTTTACCCTTTATCGTGATGGTTGCAGGTTTGTTAGCCTTAGCCTTTGCACTTAGCACTTTATTGTTTGCATAAGACAGTGTATAGTCTGTACCCTGTTCCAAATAGTTGTTTTTAAACCTAGCGTCAACGTTGGTTGGCTTGCAGCCGCCCTTTGTATAGTTTCTCTTCGTCTGCTCCGCATTATCACCCACACATGTAAAGAGTGCACCTTCATTTTTGCTGATATCATATGCCGTAATCTTGAAGGTCTTCTTGACGGTTCCCGAGTATGCGCCTTTACCTGTTATTGTAACGGTCGCTTTGTTGGTTACGTTTGTGTTATTGCTATAGTCTACGGTGTAATCAGTAGTTGGATCTAAGGTTGATTCTACGTTCTTCACCTTAACTTTAACTGTAACATTAGGTTTATACTCTTCACCGCTATATACATACCCTGCCTTCGGCGCATCTAATGTTATACGATTAGCCTGCAGTGCAGTTCCCGTAATCTTAAAGGTTGCGGTCTTCTCACCGACGTATTTACCCCCTACTACTCCTGTAACGGTTACGGTACCAGTACCGATTTTTGTATTCTCACCGTAGCTTAATGTATAGTCAGTACCTTCCTCTAATGTGTTATTTTTACCCTGCTTCACGGTAACTTCCGGTTTAAGTTGCTGACCAGTATATGGCATCGTCTTAGGATTCAAGGTAATGCTTACTTTGCTCATCAGAACTTGAGTACTTCTATCAGCCAGTATTAAGTTAATGAATTTCTCTCCTGTATAATTTTTTCCTGCTCCGGTAATCTTGACTCTATGCGTTCCCGGCGTTATACCAGCTGTCTCTGCTGTATCAACATAGTCTACTGTGTAATCCGTCTTTTTCTTTAACTTGGTCTTGCCTATCTTTACAACAGGATTCGGCGTCACTTGCTTCCCATTCTTCAGCGTCGTTGCATAAAGATCCGGAATATCAACATCTTTATCCCCCAAATCCTTCTTTACTATTGTAAAGTTCAGTGTGGCTGCGCTAGTATAATTACCTTTACCGGTAATCTTAACTGTCGCTTCCGGTTTTGCAGTCGTTCCTACTGCCTTATTATTCGTATAGGTTACGGTATAATCTTTCTTCAGGGTTAACTCCCTCTCGCCGTCGTATACTTTTACAGTCGGTTTGATTGCACTTCCGGTATAAGAAATGGTGCTCTTTCCGTCTACATCAGTAAACTGCTCTGCCCAATCTTCGGTCCATTCTGCCCAGAGACCGTCGGGAGTATTGGTCGTCAGAGCTTGGTATGCTTGTTCCAGAGCTGCTTTTCTAGCTTCAAGTTCCTCCGGAGTTGCATCTGCTTTGTTTGCCGTTATCCGTGCAATCGTCAATGCATCTTGGAAATCATCCCAGCTCTCGTCGGTATAATTGCCTTTTTTTACTTTTTCATATTCTGTTATCAACTTATTTAAAGCAGCTTGCGCATTTACTCTCTTTACTCCAGTACATGCTGTTTGCAAAGCAGCCATCGCAACATTGACGTCTCTCTGCGTTGCCTCCCCATTTTCAGATGCCGCTTTTGCCGCCGCCAATGCAGTCGTGAAGGTCTGCCAAGCTGTGTCGTCACAATCGCCCTGCTCTAATGTGTCACATTCTGCTATCAGAGCATCTAACGCTGTTTTGTCTATCGGGTCGCCTGTTGCAGTAAATGTCGCACTGACAACTACAGCGCCATTTGGCATTTTGAAGGATTCCTTCTGTGCGTCTTTGGTTCCTGCCGGATAAGTCAGCGTCACGCTTCCGTCTACCTGTTCTACGGTCGCCGTCGCGCTCTGCGCAAGCATATTCTCTCCTGTCGCCGCTTTAATCGCCGCACTGGAAATCGTCAGTTTATCCAGCTGATATCCGCTTCCCGGAGCTGCGGCTATGTCGATTGTTTTCCCAGAAACCGAACGTGCACGGCTAACGTTTACAGAACCGGTGCCTTCTTCAATCGTACCTACCCCTATGTCATAGACACCATAGAGATAAAAATCATCCATGTCGCCCCATGCGCCGCCTTCATTCGCAGCCGTTTCAATAATTATGCCGACTTCTAGATAGTCACCCTCAGCAACCTCAATATCCGTAATTTCCGGATTTTGCCATCCTGCATCATAGTTAACTAACTTGAATGTTGCCGTTTTTCTTGTTCCTTTTAAATTACCAGTGCTGTCATATACATCTACGAAAGCTATCTGGTCTGCATTATCTGTCATATCCGCACCAATCGCATAACCGCCAAATGTATAAGTACCGGGCTGAATATTTTTTACCTGCTGTGTTGCGGTAAAGCCAACGATACCCGTATTCCAGAAATGTAACGACCATTTTCCACTGTGTGCGTTATTCCTATCATTACTTGCCGCCGCACTGCCCACTGCGCCATCGCTTTTGGTTACTGTCCAAGAACTCGTATTTCCATTCTCAAATCCCGGATTGGAAAGAAGATTTTCACCAACCTGTTGTTTAACCTTAATCGTTAGGACAACATCTTTTCTTTCCGTCTTTTGCGTACCATTATTTAATGTATACTCACAGGTTACTGTACCATTGACCGTATATTCTCCTGCTACGGAAGTATCTACCGCTGCCTGCTCCGCTGCTCTCCAGCTAACCGGATAACTAGCTTTGCTGGCGTCATTGAAGGATACCTCTACTTCTGTAGGATACGGAACTTCCTCGCCTGTCTCGACGGTAACTGTCGGGTTCGTTACGCCTGTAATTGCTATCTCGGCTGCTGTTTCCCCAGTTCTGATATACTTGTATGCCTGTGCTGTCGGAAGTGCATTGTTAAAGAAGTCAAACCATGACTGATTGTCAATTGCACTACCGCCGTACCATTTACCAGCATCAGTCGGGTCATACTCCGCTGAATAACTTGCTGCCCAGCCGGAACCATATTCTTCCCACAGGCTCATATTTTCATTTAATAACTCCTGATTAACGCTTCCGTTTGCCTTATAGACATAGTTTTTAGACATCCATGCCGGCTCCCAGTAAAATACACCGATACCTTTACCTGCCGCTGTTTCATTGACATCGTTTACTGCCTTGATGACAGCCCGCATTTCATCTGCCTGTCCCTGTACGGAATAACCATAATCTGTATTCTTATCATTACTTCCTTTACGTACTGTATCATCGTGCCCATCCTGGTCTGCTAATGTAGTTGCCCAGGAAGTCTCTGCAACCATAACCTTTTTATCATAGGTTGTCGCAATATTGGTTAATAGCGTAGTCAGATTTTCAAGCGTTCCATGCCAGAACGGATAATAAGAACTTGCAAATACATCATAGTCAACTTTATAAGTATCTAGATTTTTTGCAAAATTAGCATAATTATCTTCCCGTTCCGGGTTCGTGAAATGTATTGCTACAAGCGCTTCCGGGAATACCTCTCTGACGGCTTTGCTTCCGGCATTAAATATCTGCGATGATTTTGACCAATCAGAAAGTGTTACTCCGCATATGCTGTTAGTAGTCTCATTCCCGACCTGTACCATGCCGACATCAACACCCGCATCTTTCAAGGTCTGCAGACTCGTTTTCGTATACTCCTCTATTGCGGATACTTTCTGATCTAACGTATACCCTGTCCATGCTTTCGGCTCTTTCTGCTTGCCTGGGTCTGCCCAGAAGTCTGAGTAATGGAAGTCAATCAGCACACGCATTCCTGCTGCCGTAGCCAATTTACCTATTTCTTTCGCTGCGTTAATATCATTATTACCGCCGCCGTAACCTTTTTTATTAGAATCAAAAGGGTCGTTCCAGACACGGATACGAACCCAGTTCGTACCACCGTCTTTTAAGTACTTGAAAAATCCTGCATCATCTAATGCATTGCCCTCTTCATCTTTAAAAACGACGCCGCTTTGGCTTATCGCATAATAAGAAGATAAATCCGCACCGGTGATAAAATCCTCCGATAACGCTATTTTCGCTACGCTGATAGAACCGGCTGCTAAAGTATTCTTAGCAATCCCCAGCTTCTCATATGCTGCTGTAACTTCCGCCTCAGTTGCGGTACTAGTTATCGCCTTTGCTTCCTTCAGCGCTGTCGCAAATGCCTTCCAGCTTGCTACTGTATAATCTTCTTCCTTGCACTTATCCGCTTCCGCTATCAACGCGGTCAATTCTTCAAAGGTCCATACCTTATCGTCTGCCGGCGTTTCCGGTTGTTCCGCTTTGATTGCCTCATCTGCTTCCTCTATCGAAGCATGCGCAACAAGTTCACCGTCTGCATTCACTCTAATCGCGGTATAGGTTCCTTCCAACAAGCCGACGTAAATATCGGAATAGTGCTTTGTCGTCCCATCCTCAGTTACATCATCTGGATATCCGCTGACATTGTTTACAACAGGGTTATTTTTGTCTTTCGATGAAAAAATGGAAAAACCGCTCTTACTTCCGGTAGGTACTGAATCTTCCAGTGTAATCTCTTCGTCCACCGTATATTCAATGTTGAACCATCCCGAATGGTCTTCTACAGCAGTCAATGTATATACTGGATTCTGATCTGGCTTTTCCCAACCGCCCCAGCCACTTATGAGCGTATTATTTGTTCCAAGCGCAGTAATTCCTTTGTCCCCTGTTTTCCAATAATAGAAGCCTAATTCTTCTGCCGCATTTGCATCCAGGGCGCCATGATAGTAATTCAGACTTATTGTTTTCTGATAAGTCTTGGTTTCCTGGGTTGGGGTGTAGGCGTAGAGGTAAAGGTCGTCGATATCCGCCCAGCTTGCTGCCTCACCTTGGATACTCACTCCGACTACCAGATAGTCGCCCGCAGTAATTTCAATGCCTGTAACTTCTGGATTTTTCCAAGTACCATCCCCCCATCCAGGCATTGAGAAGGCAGTTGTTTTTCTGTCACCTTTTTTTGTACCATCACTACCATAAACATCTACATAAGCTAACTGTTCTTTTGCCCCGTCAGCTTTATCTTCACCTATTGCATAACCACCAAAGACATAAGTACCTGCTTCCAGATTCTTTACAGTCTGCTCTGCTGTAAAACTTATCGCATTGTCACTATAAAAATGTAATGAATATTTATTGTTGCTGCCACCGGTATGATCATTATTATTTTTATTCGTTACGGAAGCATCAGCCGCAGTACCAGTTGTCACGGTTATTACCCAAGGGTCTGCCGTGCCTGTTTCAAAATTTGAGTTTTGAAGCAGATTATCCCCTGTAACCGCTACAGTATCAGCATTCACTGTCTTATTAGTCGGCACTTCCTTCGGAAGCTTCTCGTCTGTATCTTCCGGCTCTTCTGTTTCCTCGGTTTCAACTAACGATGAATCCTCTTCGTCCGTATCTTCTTCTGGGGTTGTAGTATTATCGCCTATACCCCCCCCCGGAAGGTTTGTACTGTCCTCAGATGTATCCGGTTCATTCACATCTTCTTCATTTGTATCCGGTTCATCGTCGTCTGATTCATCGTCCGACTGCCCCGGAGTCTGTTCCAGTCCGTCAGATGGAACTGTCACATTGCTACTTGGTTCTGTTGTTTGTTCAGTTATTTCCGTATTGCTATCTGCGTCAGTCATTGCTGCATACGCTGTCAGCTCCGGTATTGCAAGCCCGGATAACAGCATTGCCACCGTTAGAATACCGCATAAGCTCTTCTGGAAAAACTGTTTCGTTGATTTCTTCATTCTGTTCCTCCCATCTTTAATTTTTTGTTATACCCTTGCCTTTGCTTAGGCAATGTGTCCAGCGCAACTGTTGCGCAAGCGGTTGCGCCATGTTACATTTTCATTATATATAATTCCTTAGAATTTTTCAATAGGCTTTCCATTGTTCAATCTACCAATATTTGGGGTGGTTTTTTATGGAAAATCACAAGAATATGAAACTTGATATGGGATAAATGCTTGGAATGAAAGGATGGAGATAAAAGAATCCCCCAACGGAGCTGCCTCATAGTTAGGGGATTTCGTTCTTTGTTAAGAATAATATTATAGGATATCAAACGTTCATACACAGCAGGTTTTCAACTCTGGCAAATTCTTCTTCGGAATAACCGAAAGAAATAATCTGTTCTTTTGTCGCGTTGGCTTTAAGCATTCTTTCAATGCTGTTTAAGCGTTCCTGTTCGATTCCTTGTTCGATTCCTTGCTCGATTCCTTGCTCGATTCCTCGTTCGATTCCTTGCTCGATTCCTCGTTCGATTCCTTGCTCGATTCCTCGTTCGATTCCTTGCTCGATTCCTTGCTCGATTCCTTGCTCGATTCCTTGCTCGATTCCTTGTTCGATTCCTTGTTTAAGACCCTCCGCAAGGCCTTTTTTCATAGACCTTTCTATGATAACCTCTGACCAATTACACATAGTCTGAATCCTCCCTTCTAACTCGGTAGTCATTATCATACCATATTCCTCAGATAATATACGTTTCTTTTGTGCGATATCGCTCTGTGCAAGCAGATTCTCCAGCATGGAAATCAATACATTCTGTGAAGATTCCATATTATCCTGGCTTCGGACATGGACAATGATTCCCTTCATCAAGTCTGTACCATATGTATTTTCCCGGTTTCCGTAGACGGTTTTCCTGTCAAGGCTGATTTCCTCGATGGAATCCCCGTTTTCATCACTGTCCAGACATATCCAGATACTCCGCACACGCTTTAGGCTGTCATAGTCGCTGTTGAAAAATTCCGTCTGCTTCTGCGCAGAAATCATTCTTGCCATGTAGAAGATGATACGGTTTTCCAGATGGTATCCTAGTTCTTTAGGGTCTGTTGACTTCTGGGCTTCCAGATTCAGAAGAAATTTTATTTCTTCCTTGAAATGATATGCCGTAAAGCGGATATCGTAGAAAATTTTGCCTTCTCCCGGTACATTGTCTTCCGTATCGGATCTCTGAATCTGCCCTAAGTTTGACAGTCCCGGATCTACCGGTCTTGAACCTATCTCAATATCATTTCCAATGCTATTTATAATATCGGGGATTTCCATATCTTGAAATTCCGTTATGGTGTATTTCAGGATACGCGCCAGTATCTGCTTGTCGGCGAGTAAAAATTTGATATTGGTGTCATAAGCGGCTCCTGCATCATTGGTTGCTTCGATTGCCTGTGCTAAATTTGTGTCCGGCATTCATCCTCTCTTTCTTTGTCCTGTGGGACAGTGTAAAATCCGGTCTGTTTCAAACAGAGAAAAGTTTATAGTTTTATTATACACGATTTATACAAAAAATCAATACTATAATTCGTTTATTTTCATTTCCCCATTCTTTCCCTTACATAACCAGATTTTCGGCAATCAGTTTCCCATGATTATAGTAAATATCGTCATCAGCAGTAATTTCCCGCAAAACCCTTGCCGGATTACCCACCGCGAAAACATTAGCAGGAATATCCCTTGTAACAACCGCACCTGCACCGATTACCGAATTATCGCCGATGTGGACGCCGGGTAAAACCGTTACATTAGCGGCAAGCCATACATTTTTCCCGATATAAACAGGTTCGTTACAGCCGTACCCCTCTGCCCGTAATTTAGGCGACATCGGGTGCGATGCAGCAACAATCGTGACATTAGACGCCAGCAAAGTGCCTTCTCCGATATAAATATGCGCATCATCAACTAACGTGCAGTTATAATTGATATACACATTTTTCCCTAAATGAACATGCCGCCCGCCCCACATGGCATGATACGGAGCCTGTATATAGGCGTTTTCGCCTACTTCTGCAAAGAGCTCGCGCAAAATTCGGGCTTTCTTTTCTAATCCCTCCTGCGTGTATCCGGCGGCGTTGTACTCTTCCATCAGTTGGAGCGATTCATAAAAATTACCGTGTGCGTCTGTCAGTTCACCTACTTTGTATAACTTTCCTGAGTTCATAATTTCTTCTGCAGTCATGTTTTCCATCGTGTCATCCTTCTATGTTTCTTTGCTAAAAAACTATAAAAGATATTGAAAGGCTTGATAATATCTTTTAATCTGCTCTCCGGTACAGTCAAGGTGATGTTCTCTACAATAGTCTTCTAACATTTCTATACTAATTAGTAACTCTGATATTACATGGGCATTTTAGGGTCTTTCATTGTAAACTGAGTTACTGTATTGCTCTGTCAAAAAATGCATTTTTCCGAATCCAATATTACCTCTATTCTTTATTTCCTTTATATATTAGCACATAAACACCTGTTTTTCCATAAAAATTAGCCATAAAGGGGGCGCTCCCCCATGTGAAGCGCCCCTTAGACAGATTTCTCATTACTTTCTCATACTTATTTCAGAAGCCTGATTTTACCAATCAACGGAACTTCTTTTTCTTCCTGATTGATTGCAGCGATTAATCCCATAATCCAGCATACTACCATAAATACCGCCCATATCCATCCGATACAAGGAATGATACTAAGCAGGGAAAACAGGAAAACAACAAGCGCCTGATTGATGTGGAACTTCGCGCCTTCCTTATCACCTGCGCATACTGCGATAATCAGTCCAATCCATGTAAGATAAGCTACAATACTAGTTGTCTTAGCATCCATGATTCACTTCTCCTCCCTTAATTTTAAAATGTTAAAAATCTATATTAAGATTCTTAGAATCTTAATAATCCATTGTACTGCAATGACAATCACCGCGCCGTAGAGATACGCCGGAATCGGGATTTCTTTCGCCCCGGCATTTCCTTTTAACGGAAAATGATGTCTGAAAAAATACAATCCCATAAAGTGAAAATATGCTAAGACTCCATAGAGGACTGCCGGATGATACCACACACTCTGTACGATTTCCCCTAAGAATAAATAATAAAAAGCTCTCGTACCGCCGCATCCGGGACAGGGAAATCCGCTTATCTTCTGCAGGACACATTCGGGCGGTGCAAAATGCCCTTCATAGCCGTACCCGGCAAACCAGAACCCGACAAGCAAAAACGGAATCCAAATCCATTGTCCTATCCTATAAAAAACAGTATCGCATCTTATCTTCATAAACGCTGCACACTTCTCTGCGTCGGATTCCCGATACAGAGCTTCTTTTATCGGCTTATATCTTTTTTGTCGAAAGGGATCAAGTTTTGACCTCAATACACACATTATAAAGTACGGCTGGGGAAATGTCTACTACAAAATTTGGAAACTGCTATGCCGGACGGATATATCCGCCCAGCATCCCAGACCTCTCCTAGTACGCCCGTCCCCAATAAACCATCTTCTTCGCCGGCTTTCCACAGCAAACGCAGACGTCGGACAATTGCTCCTGGCCGAAGGGAATGCAGCGGCTTGTTACTGCAAGCTCTTCTTTGATTTTCTCTTCACACTCCTGCTCACCGCACCACATCGCCTTGACGAACCCGGATTTCTCTGTAAAAAGCTGTTTGAACTCTTCCATATTCCTTGCAACATAAGTATGGCTGTCCCGGTGTTCTCTGGCGCGCTCTAACATCTCTACCTGCATTTTATCCAATATCTCTTTTACTTTTGTTTCCAGTTCGTCTAAGGATACCTCTATTTTTTCCCTCGTATCACGGCGGCAGATAACGCATTTATTTGCCTCTATATCTTTCGGACCGATTTCTACACGAATCGGAATCCCGCGCATCTCCTGCTCAGAAAATTTCCATCCTGGACTCTTGTCCGCATCGTCCACCTTGACACGGAAAGCACTCAATCTGTCTTTTAAGGCATAGGCTTTCTCCAGTACGCCTTCTTTTTTCTGTTGAATCGGAATAATCATAACCTGTGTCGGCGCAATCTTAGGCGGAAGCACCAGACCGGAATTATCCCCATGCACCATAATAACCGCGCCAATCAGACGGGTCGTCATACCCCATGACGTCTGATGGACATATTTCAGCGTATTGTCCTTATCTGTAAACTGAACGCCGAACGCTTTGGCAAATCCGTCTCCGAAGTTGTGGCTTGTGCCCGACTGTAACGCTTTTCCGTCATGCATCAGCGCTTCGATTGCATAGGTCGCTATCGCGCCCGCAAATTTTTCCTTATCGGTTTTACGTCCTTTTACAACGGGAACCGCCAATACCTGCTCGCAGAAATCTGCATACACATTGAGCATCTGAATCGTTCTCTCTTCCGCTTCCTCCGCGGTCGCATGCGCCGTGTGTCCTTCCTGCCATAAGAATTCGCGGCTTCTGAGGAAAGGTCTCGTTTCTTTTTCCCAGCGCACCACGGAGCACCACTGATTGCATAACTGCGGTAAATCCCGGTAAGACTGAATCGCATTTTTATAATAATCGCAGAAAAGTGTTTCGGAAGTCGGTCTTACGCACAGCCGCTCCTGCAAAGGCTGCTGCCCGCCATGAGTCACCCATGCCACTTCCGGCGCGAAACCTTCCACATGGTCCTTTTCCTTATTTAACAGGCTTTCGGGAATAAACATCGGTAAATAGACGTTCTGCACCCCGGTCGCTTTAAACATCGCGTCCAACTGCTGCTGAATCAGCTCCCAGATTGCATAACCCGCCGGTTTAAACACCATGCACCCTTTCACGCTCGTATAATCAATCAGCTCTGCTTTCTTGACAACATCCGTGTACCATTGCGCGAAATCTTCTTCCATCGAAGTAATCGCTTCGACCAGTTTTTTGTCTGCCATTTTCATTGTTCCTTTCTACTTTTTATAGTTGTTCTTTTTACGACGAAAAAACGCCGAAACCCCGTCCCTATAAGGGACCGAAATCTCGGCGGTACCACCCTGATTGACATACGCTTTCGTATATCCTCTTATCCTGCCGTTAACGCCGGCGCTACGCTGTATTTTCATACAGGACTCCAAGGCAGGTTCCGGACATTCCCCGTAAAGACCTCTCAGCTTCCGGTCTTCTCTCTGTAACGCTTCCAATCCGTACTAATCCTCTTCTTCGTCGTTTTTTATTTATTTAGATTTTAGAGGAGCTGCTTTTATTTGTCAACTGTTTCTTTTGTCTCCGACAGCCGCCTCCGATAGCCGCATCTGCAAATAATGTTTGCCTACAATTTCTTTTTCTCAACACTTTTTAAAAAGGTTTTCTTTAACTCTTGCGGCTTATAGAAAAAAAGGTTTTCTGATTTACTCAATCGTTTTTCATCTCGCTTAATCCTCAATAATTCCATAGAACAAATAAAATCTGCTGCCTGTAAAAGCCGATATTTTTGCGGTTCAGCTTTTCTAAATTCTACGTTCGAGAACTGTATCGAAAATATTGCATTTAGAATTGTACTAAGTTCAACCTGCCCGTTATCATAGTAAACAATAATCTTTTCAAAATTCGAGAAAAACTCGATATGTTCGCCTAACGCTCTATTGATTGTCTTTGCCAATTTACCAGACAAGGCAATTTTATCTATTGCCTCTCTTCTATCGACAACAACTGTCAAATAGGAAATGGGACATCTATTCACAAAATTAAGCATCTTATATAGCAACTTTCTCCGTTCATCTATGGAATATTTTGCAAATACTTCCTCTCGTCGAATTATCGGACCTGTATGTATATATTCTACATCAAATCCCAAACCACGGACACTATCATTCAATTTTGAAACCTGTTCTTCTATACTATTATCCTGATTATGAAAAACAAATGTT
>JAMPHJ010000007.1 GCA_023663465.1 Muribaculaceae bacterium
AGAAGGACAGGGAATGGGCTTTTGGACACGGGTTCGACTCCCGTCTGGTCCACTCATTTTTAAGAAAGATTGAAAGTAACACACAAGAGTTAAAAGATAGGACATCAACATGGCAAAATGGATGGTATCGGCAAAAAAGGCGGATTTTGAGGGACTGGCCAGGAAATTTCAGATAGACCCCGTGATTGCCCGCATTATCAGGAATAGGGATATTGTGGAAGACGCCGGAATTGACTTGTTTTTACATGGAACAATCGAGGATATGCATACACCGCGGCTGCTTTATGATATGGAAAAGGCAGTCGCTTTTATGCTGCACAAAATAGAGCAGGGTGTAAAAATCCGTATTATTGGGGACTATGATATTGACGGTATCTGTTCCGCGTATATCCTGCTGCGTGGGATGCAGGCATGTAATGCCACAGTGGATACGGTGATACCTCACCGAATCCGTGATGGTTACGGGTTAAACGATACTTTGATTGAAGAGGCGCATGGGGACGGCATCGATACGATTATTACCTGCGATAACGGGATTGCCGCAGCCGCGCAGGTATCTTATGCAAAAGAGCTGGGCATGGGCGTTATTATAACGGACCACCATGAGGTGCCTTACGAAATTCTGGAGGATGGGAAAAAAAAAGAACTTTTACCCCCTGCGGATGCAGTGATTGACCCGAAGCAGGAGCGCTGCACTTATCCGTTTGATGGGATTTGCGGGGCGGTTGTCGCCTATAAATTCATACAAGTCCTATTGGAAGAGTATGAAAATAAGCATGGTTTTATCGATGTTAATGGGAAAAAGCGAAAAGAAATCCTGGAAGAGCTGTTGGAACTGGCGGCTTTTGCCACAGTAGGCGACGTCATGGAACTGCGGGATGAAAACCGGATTCTGGTGCGTTACGGATTAGAGCGGATGGTGAATACGAAAAATCTTGGACTGCGCGCGCTGATAGAAGTAAACGGACTGCAGGGAAAGCCGCTTTCGGCATATCATATCGGATTCGTATTAGGACCCTGCATCAATGCCACGGGCAGACTGGATACCGCTAAGAAGGCGTTAGGGCTGCTTTGCAGCGATAGTTTTGCAGAAGCGGTTACGATTGCCGGTGAGCTAAAAGAGTTAAACGACAGCCGGAAAGAAATGACAAGGCAGGGAACGGAAGCTGCCATCAGGATGATTGAGAACGGCATTTTGAAAGATGATAAGGTGCTGGTAATCTATCTGCCGGACTGTCATGAAAGCCTTGCGGGCATCATTGCCGGAAGAATCAAGGAAAAATACCATAAACCTGTTTTCGTGTTGACAAAGGGGGAAGAGGGCATCAAAGGCTCAGGGCGCTCGATTGAAGCTTATCATATGTATGAGCAGATGAGCCTTTGTAAACATCTTTTTACAAAATACGGCGGACATAAAATGGCGGCGGGGTTATCCATGCCGGAAGAAAATATAGAAGAATTTCGTGAAACCCTTAACAGAAACTGTAATCTGTCCGATGAAGATTTTGTGGAAAAAATTTTAATTGATGTGCCGATGCCGCTTGCCTATGTGCGGATGGAATTTGTGAAGCAGCTTAGGCTTTTGGAACCTTTTGGCAATGGAAATCCGAAACCTGTTTTTGCCCAGAAAAACGTGCATATCTTACACGGAAGGATTCTTGGGAAAAACGGAAACGTGGGAAAGTACAGTATCCGGGACGAACAGGGCAATACATACCAGATGCTCTATTTTGGGGATTTGGAAAAATGGCATGATTTTCTGGCGGACGCGTTTGGGAAAAAAGAGCGGGACAGGCTCTATTGTGAAGGCAGTCAGAGGATTGTCATCCAGATGATTTATTATCCAGATATCAATGTATATCGGGAAAAAGAAAGCCTGCAGATTATTATGCAGGATTATGCGAAATAAAGCCTGGGCTTTGGCGCGCATAGACTGATAGCTTGAGAGAAAGGCATGGTTTATTCATTATGATACTTACAGTAACTCTAAATCCAGCGGTGGATAAAACTTATACGGCAGGGGAGCTGATTACAGGGCATGTGAACCGGATGCGCACGGTGATGTCCATTGCGGGCGGAAAAGGAATCAACGTGACGAAAGTGTTGTGTCAGTACGAATATCCGGTATGCGCTACCGGTTTTCTCGGCGGTTATGCGGGCAATTTCATTGAGGATTATCTGCAGAGCCAGCGGGTTATGTGTAAGTTTGTGCGGGTAGAGGGTGAGACGAGAAGCAATATGAATATTCTTGCGGATAACGGGTATGTGACAGAAATTTTAGAACCGGGTCCGAATATTGATGAGGAAAAGCAGCAAAAGTTTCTTGCCCAGTATGAGAAGCTGCTGCCAAGCTGCGAGCTGGTCGTTTTATCGGGGAGTGTGGCTCGGGGAATGCCGGAGGACATTTATGCCACGCTGATTGAAAAAGCGCGTATCCGGGGCATTAAGACGCTTCTTGATACGAACGGGGAAAGTCTGCGCAAAGGCATCGCCGCCAAGCCTTATCTGATTAAACCCAATCAGAAGGAATTAGAATATATCGTAGGGCATAAACTGGTAAAGAGGGAAGACGTGGCGGAAGCAGCACTTGCGCTCCAGGCAGAAGGCATCGCCCATGTGGTAGTATCGATGGGGAAAAAAGGACTGCTTTCTGTGGATGGCGGAAAGGTATTCTACGCCCAGGCAGGGAAAGTATCGGTTTTAAATACCGTAGGCTGTGGCGACAGTGTAGTGGCCTCTTATGCCATGTCCATTCTGAAAAAAGAGCATAATGAGAAAGCTTTGCAAAAGGCGGTCGCCATCTCTTCCGCCAATGCAACGACATTAATCAGTGGGGAAATTCCGCAGGATACGGCGGAGGAACTGCTTTCGCAGATTACGGTGGAACAATTAAGATGAGCGCAATAGGAAGACTGCCCGATTGGGTTTTGCTTTCTGTTGTTGAGATACAACGAAAAAGCCTGAGGGATACTCAGGCTTTTCGTATTTTCTTATGAGGGGGGAGATAGTGAGTTATCAACTATCTTGTTATTATCATAATTTTGAAATGTGTCTAAATTGTGTTTACTTTCTAATAAAAGTATAAACTTCTATTAAGAAACTTTGAAAAGTTGAAAAAAACTTTTTTTCGTGTTATTTTATCATATAGGAAATGACTCGACAACGCGGAAGAATGCAAGGCATTCTTCCCAAGATAATTGCGCAAGCGATTTTCTTGTAGATAATTGCGCAAGCGATTTTCTTGTATGTTTTGTAAATTTTTGGATAAACGAAAAGCAGATCGGGAAGGGAGCAGGGCTTATATGCGGAAATTACGGGAATTATTGGATTCCATAGAATATAGGTGCGTCCGTGGGAATATAGAGACAGAAGTGTCGGAAATCGTTTATGATTCCAGGAAGGTGACGGCGGATTGTCTTTTTATCTGTATCCGGGGCGCGAATGCGGATGGACATGAGTTTGCGGCCCAGGCAGTAGCGGCAGGGGCGAGAGTCCTTATCGTGCAGCAGGAAGTAGAATTGCCACAGGAGGCGGATGTTACCGTTATCAGCGTAGAAGATACCCGATATGCGATGGCATTTATCTCGGCGGCGTATTTTCACCATCCTGCAAAACAGCTGCAGGTCATCGGCATTACCGGGACGAAGGGAAAGACGACTACCACATATCTGGTAAAATCCATTTTGGAACAGGCGGGGCGGAAAGTCGGACTGATTGGTACGATAGAAGTGATTATCGGCGATACCCATATCCATGCCAATAATACGACGCCGGAGTCCTATCTGATACAGCAGTATTTCAGACAGATGGCGGACGCAGGGTGCGACACGGTCGTCATGGAAGTGTCTTCGCAGGGGTTGATGCTCCATAGGACGCAGGGATTTTTGTTTGACTTTGGTATTTTTACGAATATCGAACCGGACCATATCGGTCCGAACGAGCATAAAGATTTTGAAGATTATCTGCACTGTAAGAGTCTGTTGTTTAAACAGTGCAAAGTCGGGATTGTAAACCGGGACGATGCCTGCTGGGAAAAAGTGACGGCGGGGCATACCTGCATACTGGAAACTTATGGTATCGAGACAGAAGCGGATTTGAGGGCAGAGAACTTGCGGCTGCTTTCCGGCGGTGGGAAGCTGGGCGTTTCTTTTGATGTGTCGGGACTTATGGAGTTTCCGGTGGAAGTGGCGGCGCCTGGCAAATTTAGCGTTTACAACGCTTTGACGGCGATTGCAATCTGCCGCCATTTCGGCGTGTCAGAAGATGCGATTCAGAAAGCGCTTTTACAGGCTAAGGTCAAGGGAAGGATTGAGCTTGTAAACGTATCCGATGACTTTACCTTGATGATTGATTATGCGCACAATGCGATGGCGTTAGAAAGCCTGTTATCGACATTAAAAGAATACCATCCCCACCGGCTGATATGTCTGTTCGGCTGCGGTGGAAACCGCTCTAAACTGCGGCGTTACGAGATGGGGGAGGTCAGTGGAAAGCTTGCGGATTTGACGATTATTACTTCCGACAATCCCCGTTATGAAGAGCCGCAGGATATTATAGAGGATATTAAGATAGGAATTGCAAAAACAGACGGAAAATATGTGGAAATCTGCGATAGAAAAGAGGCGATTGCCTATGCCATCGCGCATGGGGAGCCGGGAGATATTATTGTGCTTGCGGGAAAAGGACATGAAGATTATCAGGAAATCCGGGGCGTGAAATATCCTATGGATGAGAGAGATTTGATTCAGGATATCCTGGCGGGAAGATAGATGTGAGGACAACGGATGAAGGAACAATTTGCGGACGTTATCGTGGAAATATCCCATGAGAAAGTTGACAGACCTTTTCAATATAAAATACCCGACGGCTTGCTTGGCTGTATCGTACCGGGAATCCGGGTGCATGTACCATTTGGAAAAGGCAACCGGGATACGCTCGGATATGTTATCGGGCTTTCTGACGATGCAGCGTATCCAATAGAGAAAATGAAAGAAATAACCTGTATCGATGAGAAGGGCATGAATGTGGAAAGCGATTTGATAAAGACTGCTTACTGGATGAAAAGCCATTACGGCTCCACGATGATTACCGCCCTCAAAACGGTGATACCCATCAAGCGGAAGGTGAAACAGCAGGAGCAGAAGAAAATCGTAAGACTCTGCGGGCAGGAAGAGATTGCAAGCCAGTTAGAAGTATGTATCAGAAAGCATCAGACAGCGAAAGCCAGGGTATTAAGCGCGCTGTCCGAAGAAGAAATACTGCCTTATACCCTGCTTCGGGAAAAGTTAAATGTTACCGCGTCCACGTTAAACAGTCTGGAAAAACAAGGGCTGATTGCGATAGAGCGGGAAAGTTATTACAGGAATCCGGTGAAAAGGACTTTAGAACGTGAGGAAACGAAGACGCTTAGCCCGACGCAGAATGCGATTATTGAAGAAGTTATGAGGGATTACCTGGGCGGCATCAGAAAAACTTATCTGATACACGGCATTACAGGCAGCGGCAAGACGGAAGTATACCTTGGGGTGATTGCGCAGATGATAGCGGAGGGCAGACAGGCGATTGTCCTGATTCCAGAGATTGCCCTGACCTACCAGACGCTGCTCCGTTTTTATAAAAGATTCGGCGACAGGGTATCCGTCATGAATTCCCGCTTGTCTGCGGGGGAAAGATATGACCAGATGGAACGGGCCAGAAATGGCGAACTAGATGTGATGATAGGTCCCCGTTCCGCGCTATTTACGCCATTCCCGAATCTGGGCGTCATCGTTATAGATGAGGAACATGAAAGCAGTTATAAAAGCGAGTCCATGCCCAAATACCATGCAAGGGAAACGGCGATACAGATTGCTTCCATGAAGGGCGCAAGCGTGATATTGGGTTCCGCAACTCCATCATTAGAAGCGTATTACCGTGCCAAAAAAGGGGAATATAAACTGTATCAGATGCAGGAGCGGTTGACGGGCGGATGTCTGCCCCAGGTATATACGGTGGATCTGCGCAAGGAATTAAAGGAAGGCAATCGCTCCATATTCAGCCGGAAATTAAAAAGTCTGATGAAAGAGCGCCTTGCAGCGGGCGAGCAGATTATGCTTTTTCTGAACCGGAGAGGATATGCAGGGTTTATATCCTGTAGAGCCTGTGGTTTTGTCATGAAGTGTCCTCACTGCGACGTTTCTCTATCGGAGCACCGGAACGGAAAATTAATTTGTCATTACTGTGGATACGAAGCAATCAGACCGAAAAACTGTCCTTCCTGCGGTTCTAAGTATCTGCTTGGATTTAAGGCGGGAACGGAGCAGATAGAGGAGGCTGTCTATCAGGAATTTCCAGGGACTCGTGTCCTGCGTATGGATGCGGATTCTACGAGGGATAAGGAAAGTTATGAGAGGATTTTATCTGCCTTTGCGGACGGCAGGGCGGATATTTTAGTAGGCACGCAAATGATTGTCAAAGGGCATGATTTTCCCAATGTGACGCTAGTTGGGATTCTGGCGGCGGATTTATCCCTGAATCAGAACGATTACCGGGCGGGGGAAAGAACGTTCCAGCTTCTGACCCAGGCGGCGGGAAGGGCGGGAAGAGGCGTGAAACCCGGCGAGGTGGTCATCCAGACCTATCAGCCGGAACATTACAGCATCGTCCATGCTGCCAATCAGGATTATGAAAGCTTCTATGAAGAAGAAATTGTGTACCGGGAGCTGTTACAGTATCCGCCCGTGGCGAACATGCTCGCCATTCTGGCGGTTTCTAAAGAGGAAAAAGAAGGAAACCAGATTTTGGAACGCTTTGCTTTGCTGGTGAAAGAGAAATTTGCATCAGAAAAAGCTTTCTATACGATAGGACCCGCTCCGGCGGGGATTTCCCGGATGAATGATTTGTACCGGCATACGTTATATTTTAAACACCCGGATTATGAGAAGCTTGTACAGATAAAAGATGCGCTGGAAGCTGATTATAAAGAAGCGGATGTTAAAAATCTGACAATCCAGTTTGATTTTAATCCGATGAACACATACTAAGGGAACATCTATTTCATTAGTTACATTGGGCTTATTACGATAGGTCTAAATTCGGAAGAAAAAGGCAGAAAGGAAAAGGATATGGCAATTAGGAATATCAGGGAGATGGGAGATCCCGTCTTAGAAAAAACATGTAAGGAAGTAAGGGAAGTCACACCGCGGGTTCAGGAATTGATTGACGATATGTTCGATACGTTGTATGAAGCCAATGGGGTCGGGCTTGCTGCTCCGCAGGTCGGCGTCTTAAAGAGAATTGTCGTCATCGATACGACGGGGGAAGACCCGATTCTGCTGATTAATCCCAGAATCCTTGAAACAAGCGGGGAGCAGACCGGTTATGAAGGCTGTTTAAGCGTGCCGGGCAAGACGGGGCATGTGACGAGAGCCAATTATGTGAAAGCGATTGCCTATGATGAAAATATGGAACCTTTTGAAATCGAGGGGACAGAGCTGCTTGCCAGGGCAATTTTGCACGAGATAGACCATCTGGACGGACATCTCTACGTCGAGAAAGTGGAAGGACCGCTGCAGGACGTGGAGGACGCGGAAGAAGAATAGGTTGAAAAATCAAAGATTTTTCAACCGCGAGTTTGTGCTGACGTTTGCAACGTCCGGCACAAACATCGCAGGTTGTGGAAAGGGCATAGGATATGAAGATTGTATTTATGGGGACGCCTGACTATGCGGTGGGGGCGTTAAGGAAAATCGTGGAGGCGGGGCATCAGGTGGCGGCGGTAGTCACCCAGCCCGATAAGCCGAAAGGACGCGGCAAGGAAATGCAGATGACGCCGGTAAAAGCCTGTGCGCTGCAATATGGTCTGCCGGTGTTTCAGCCTGTGAAGATTAAGGCGCCGGAGGCAGTACAAAAGCTGCAATCCTATGGGGCCGATATTTTCGTGGTTGCCGCTTTCGGGCAGATTCTGTCGGAGGAAATTCTGCAGATGCCGAAGTACGGGTGCGTCAATATCCATGCGTCCCTGCTTCCGAAATACCGCGGTGCGGGTCCCATTCAGTGGGCGATTTTAAATGGCGAGAAAGAAACGGGCATTACGATTATGCAGATGGATAAGGGGATTGATACCGGCGATATCCTGATGCAGAGCGTTGTGCCGATTGATGAGAAAGAAACAGGCGACAGTCTGCATGATAAATTAGCGGATGTGGGAGCGGAATTGATTGTAGAGGCGCTTGTCAGAATAGAAGCGGGCGAAGTGACGCCCCGTAAGCAGAAAGAAGAGGATTCCTGTTATGCCAGGATGCTGCAGAAGTCTATGGGAAAGATAGACTGGAAGCAGGAAACGGTGCAGATTGAACGGATGGTACGGGGATTAAATTCCTGGCCCAGCGCCTATACTTCCTACCTAGGAAAAACCTTGAAAATATGGGAAAGCAGCATCAGTGGAGACAAAGCAGCGTCTAATGATGCACCCGGAACGATAACAGCAGTGGAAAAAGACGCTTTTTATGTACGCACCGGGGATGGGACGTTAAAAATCACGCAGGTACAGTTAGAAGGAAAGAAGCGGATGAGCGTAAAGGATTTTCTACTGGGTTATCCGGTGAAAATAGGAGACATGCTTGGATAAAAGGAAGGAGCGAATTGATTTATGGGATATTATGGTGGTTATTATGGATTTTATTTTGACCCCACTTACTGGCTGGTTATTATCGGGGCGCTGTTGTGTATGTTTGCGCAGATGCGCGTCAGCACGACATTTCAGAAATACTCACGAATCAGGAGCCGGAGCGGTCTGACAGGAGCCGAGGCAGCGCAGAAGATTTTACAGCTTTCGGGCATTTATGATGTGAGGATAGAACGTATCAGCGGAAAACTGACGGACCACTACGATCCTTCGGCGATGGTACTCAGGCTTTCAGACGCTACCTACGACTCGCCTTCCGTGGCGGCAATCGGAGTTGCGGCGCACGAGTGTGGGCATGCGTTGCAACATCATAAAGAATATGCGCCTTTAAGCATCAGGACGGCGTTGGTGCCGGCGGCAAATATCGGTTCTAAGCTGGGAATCCCGCTTATTTTAGTCGGCGTTTTATTCGGGATGAATCAGGCGCTTATCCAGATTGGTATCTGGGTGTTTGCGTTGGCGGTTTTATTTCAAATTGTTACGCTGCCAGTGGAATTTAACGCATCCAGCAGGGCACTTACGATGTTAAATGATTATGGATTGATGGAAAAAGATGAAACAAACGGCTGCCGCAAGGTTTTACAGGCGGCTGCACTGACTTACGTTGCGGCTGCAGCTTCTTCCATTTTACAACTTTTGCGTCTGATTCTTTTATTTGGCAATAACGGTAGTAAAAGAAGGGATTAGGCGGCGTAAATTCGCAGGCTGAGAGAAAGGCATGGTATTAGTATGCGATGAATACAAGGGAAATCATTTTAGAGATATTGCTGGAATTAGAAAGAACTGATGGCTATGTGAATCTGTTACTGGCGGACGTGTTGGAAAAGTACGATTATCTTTCGCCGCAGGAAAAAGCGTTTATTAAGAGGGTGACGGAAGGAAGCGTAGAGCGTCGGATTCAGATTGATTATGTCTTAGACGGGATATCCAAAACGCCGGTGGCAAAGATGAAACCGTTAATCCGACAGCTTCTGCGCATGAGTGTCTATCAGATTCTATTCATGGATACAGTCCCGGACGCGGCGGTCTGTAACGAAGCGGTCAGACTTGCCGGCAAACGAAAGTTTAAGACATTGCAGGGCTTTGTAAACGGCGTATTGCGAAACGTATCCAGACAGAAGCAGACGATTGCTTATCCAGATGCGGCAAAAGAGTTAGAGACCTATTTGTCCGTCCGATATTCTATGCCGGAGTGGCTGGTTTCCTTTTTCTTGCATCGATATAGCCGGGAAGTTGTGGAAACGATTTTTCGCGCATTTCTGGAAAGAGACCCGGTGACAGTCCGCATCGAAGAGGGACTGAGCCTGGCGGAGCAGGAGACGCTTTTAGATGCATGGAAAAAACAAGGAGTTGTCGTAAAGTCTCATCCCTATCTTCCTTATGCGGTGTGGATAGAAAAGGCGGAGGGGATAAAGCGGCTGTCCGGGTATGCAGAAGGGCTTTTTGCAGTGCAGGACGTCAGTTCCATGCTTGTCATAGAGGCAGCGGGTATCCAGAAAGGACAGACGATTATAGATATTTGTGCCGCGCCCGGAGGAAAGTCCCTTCATGCGGCAACAAAGCTGATGGGGACGGGAAAAGTGCTTTCCTATGACATAACGGAGAAAAAACTGGCGCGTCTGGAAGAAAACCGGCGGCGGATGCGCAAAGAGAATATAGAAATAGCAATGGGGGACGCTTGTGTTTTCAATGAGGCGCTGTATCAGTCAGCAGACGTAGTGCTGGCGGACGTTCCTTGTTCGGGACTGGGCGTCATCGGGAAAAAGACGGACATCAAATACCATGTGAGTGAGCAGTCGTTAGAAGAGATTGTCCTTTTACAAAAAGAGATTGTAAAAAACGCTGCCGCTTATGTGAAGCCGGGTGGTATTTTAATGTATAGTACCTGCACGATTCATTCCAAGGAAAATGAAGAAATGGTGGAATGGATTTGCAGCGGGTTTCCGTTTACGTTAGATAAGATAGGGAAGACGCTTACAGCTGTTGTCGGGGCGGACGAGGATACGGGGATGCTTCAGCTGCTTCCGGGGATTCACGAGACGGATGGATTCTTTCTGGCGAAGCTTAAAAAGCGGGAAACCTAAGGGAAAACGGGCGTCAGCGATTTTTTATAAGCGGTATTGCATCGGAGTCTCTGACATGGAGAAAGACTTATGGAAGAAAGAAAAGATATTAAGTCCTTGACATTATCGGAATTATGTGTAGAATTAGATGGAATACAGGAAGAAAAATACAGGGCGAAACAACTGTATGACTGGATGCATAAGAAATTTTCAAGAGACTATGAAGAAATGAGCAATCTGCCAAAAGCATTCAGGGAAAAGTGCAGGGACAGGTTTACCTATACGGCGCTGAGAGTAATCAATGTGCAGGAATCCAAAGTGGACGGGACGAAGAAATTTTTATTCGCTCTTGCGGACGGCAATCTGGTAGAGAGTGTCTGGATGCGTTATAAACATGGCAATTCCGTCTGCATTTCTTCCCAGGTAGGGTGCAAGATGGGCTGCCGTTTCTGTGCGTCCACGCTGGATGGCTGGGAAAGGAATTTACTGCCTTCTGAGATGTTAGACCAAGTTTATGCGATTACTCTTTTAACCGGGGAGCGGGTATCTAATGTGGTCGTGATGGGCACCGGGGAGCCGCTTGACAATTACGAACATTTACTGCGGTTTATAACGCTGCTTACGGATGAAAACGGACTGCATATCAGCCAGCGCAATCTTACGGTTTCCACCTGTGGTATCGTACCGAAGATGATGCAGCTTGCAGAGGAAAAACTGCAGATTACCCTTGCTTTGTCGCTCCATGCCGCTACAGATGAAAAGCGGCAAAGTCTGATGCCGGTTGCGAGACAGTATTCCCTGGATGAATTGATGAAGGCTTGTGCATACTATTTTGAAAAGACAGGGCGACGCATTACTTTTGAATATAGTCTGATAAATAACGTGAATGATACCGAGGAAGACATAAAGGCGCTTACGATGCTGTTAAAACCGCTTAACTGTCATGTAAATTTAATTCCGGTGAATCCGGTAAAAGAGCGCAGTTTCACGCAATCCGACAGGCGGGCGGTGGAGACATTTAAAAATAAGCTTGAAAAAAATGGAATAAATGTTACTATTAGAAGGGAAATGGGCAGAGACATAGACGGCGCCTGCGGACAGCTTAGGCGTAAATATATGGGCAGACAGCCATAGGAGGGGATACAGTGTTAAGATCCTATGCAATTACGGATATTGGGCGGAGGAGAAAATTAAATCAGGATTATATTTATTTGTCAGAGACGCCAGTTGGCAGACTGCCAAATTTATTTATCGTCGCCGATGGCATGGGCGGGCATAATGCTGGTGATTTTGCGTCCAGATATGCGGTGGAAAGGATTATAGAAGAAATCACCGGCTCTTTGGAAGAAGACCCCGCAGCGCTTCTGCGGGAAGCGGTTCAGAAAGCAAATGTCGATACGAGACAGAAAGCCAATGAAGATATCGCGCTGATGGGCATGGGGACGACGGTGGTGATTGCGACATGCATAGGAAACTGCCTGAAAGTGGCGAATGTCGGCGACAGCAGACTTTATCTTGTCAATGAGAACATAGAGCAGATTACAGTAGACCATTCCCTGGTAGAAGAAATGGTTCGTATGGGCGGCATCGACAGGGAAGCGGCAAGAAATCATCCAGACAAAAATATTATTACAAGGGCAATTGGCGCGCGCGATACGGTGGATGTGGATTTATTCAGCGTAGAGTGTAAGAGCGGCGATATTGTGCTTCTTTGTTCGGATGGGTTAACAAATATGATGGAAGATAAGACAATACGGCATATTTTGAAACAGGAAGGGAGCCTGAAGGAAAAGGCGGAGGAATTGGTGCGCATGGCCAATGATAACGGCGGTAAAGATAATATTTCCGTTATTATTATTGAACCGTTAGCAGGTGAGGTGGAGCATGATTAAAATTGGAATGATAATCGGCGACCGATATGAAATTCTGGAAAAAATCGGAACCGGTGGCATGTCGGATGTATATAAAGCGAAAGACCATAAATTAAACCGTTTTGTGGCGGTGAAGGTCTTAAAACAGGAATTTAGCGAGAATGCGAATTTCGTATCCAAATTCCGGATAGAGGCGCAGGCGGCCGCAGGGCTGATGCACCCGAATATTGTTAATGTGTATGACGTCGGGGAAGAAGGCGGCATTCACTATATCGTTATGGAGCTTGTAGAGGGAATTACCCTGAAAAAATACATTGAGAAGAAAGCAAGGCTTTCCGTAAAAGAGGCAATCAGCATTGCAATCCAGGTTTCTATGGGAATAGAAGCGGCACATAGCAATCACATTATCCATCGTGATATCAAGCCCCAGAATATCATTATATCCAAAGAGGGGAAAGTTAAGGTTACGGATTTCGGAATCGCTAAAGCGGCGACAAGCAATACGATTACTTCTAATGTGATGGGCTCAGTACACTATACCTCGCCGGAACAGGCAAGAGGCGGTTATAGTGACGAGAAGAGCGATATCTACTCTCTGGGTATCACCATGTTTGAAATGCTCACGGGCAGGGTGCCTTTCAACGGAGAGACAACCGTAGCGATTGCGATTAAACATATTCAGGAAGAACTGCCTTCCCCGCGGGAGTATGTTGCAGAAATTCCGATTAGTGTGGAACAGATTGTCTACAAATGCTGTCAGAAAAGCCCGGACAGAAGATATCAGTCTATGGGCGAGCTGATTGTGGATTTGAAACAGTCTCTGATGAATCCTGATGAAGATTTCGTGAAAGTGATAGACCCGGATGAAGACGCTTCCACCAAAATGATTACCGATAAAGACATGGCGCAGATTAAAAGGCAGTCGGACAGAAGGGATTCTATGGACGAGGCGATGCGCCTTAATAAAAATGTGGAGCATTCCCATGTGCGGGATGAAGAGGAAGACGACGAAGAAGAGGACGAGGAATATTATGAAGACGATGAGGATGATGATGACTATGACCCCAAAATGGAACGGATTACCACGATTTTGGCGATTGTTGCGGCGCTTCTCATCGGAAGCATTGTCATTTTCTTAGTAGGACGCGCTTTTGGAATGTTCCAGATAGGCGGTCTGCATACGGAGGATGAGACGAAACAAGAGGAACAGACGGGACAGGTAGAGATGATCAGTGTAGTGGGCAGGGCAGTGGATGATGCCAAACTTGCCCTGCTGGAAATTGGACTGACGCCGGAAATCGAATATGAAGTATCCGAATCCCATGAAGAGGGCATTGTTATCCGGGCAAGCGTGGAAGCCGGCGTTATGGTAGCCCCCAATACCAACATCGTGCTGACTGTGGCGCAAAAGAGTGAGGGCGTACCCGTACCAGGCGTTGTCGGCAAGAGTCAGTCGGAAGCGACGTCCATTCTGGAAAACGCCGGTTTTGTTGTCAGCGTAACGGAAAGCTATGATTCCACCGTACAGAATAATTACGTCATATCCCAATCCCCAGAGGCGGAGACAACGGCCCCGGCAGGTTCTTCGATTACGATCCGGGTGAGTCAGGGAGCGGAAAATACGAAAGTCCGGGTTCCCAACGTCATCGGATTAACGGAAATGGACGCTATGGTGACTTTGCGGGAAAATGGTCTGGAAGTAGGAACGGTATCCCAGATGAATCATGACGATGCTTCTCTGATAGATAAGGTATGTTACCAGAGCTATTCGGTAGGTTCTTATGTGGAAAAAGGAACGGTAATTGACATTAAAGTCAGTATAGGACCCACGCAGGTCACTTATAAATATACGGAAAACATTACGGCGCCCACGGAAGATGCAGATTACCGTGACGGCATGAATGTTACCGTGACACTAACCGCCGTAGACGGTACACAGCTTTTAAACACCCAGACGACTTCCTTCCCGGTATCAGTCAATTATTCGGGGATTAAGTCGGGTGCGGGAACGATTCAGTTCAAATTTATTGTTACGACGGAGGCGACCACAACCACCGACCCGGATACGGGGGAAACGGTTACAGTAGAAGGGACTTCCGCGGAAAAAATCGTCACAAGGGAAGTTACATTTACCGCAGAATAGGCGTCTGTTCGTAGATGGCGTGTGGAAAAAGAGGATGAATGACAGGGAAGATTATCAAAGGAATTGCCGGATTTTACTATGTGCATATAGAAGGAATGGGCGTTTACGAGTGTAAGGCAAAAGGGATTTTCAGGAATCACCATATAAAACCGTTAGTGGGCGATAATGTCTGCATGAGCGTCTTAGACGAACAGGATAAGGAAGGCAGCATTACGAAAATCCTGCCCCGGAAAAATGAGTTGTTACGCCCCGCCGTAGCCAATATAGACCAGGCGCTGATTATATTTTCCATTGTCAGACCAGATCCGAATTATAATCTGTTAGATAGGTTTTTGATTCGGATGGAACGGCAGCAGCTGCCATGCATTATCTGCTTCAACAAACAGGATATCGCCTCAGAAAAAGAACGACAGACACTTTTAGATGCCTATGAGGGCTGCGGCTGCCATGTGCTGTTTGCAAGCGCCCACAAGGAAGAGGGTCTGGAAGAGCTGCGCCGTCTTCTTGCCGGGAAGACCACAACAGTGGCGGGACCCAGCGGCGTCGGCAAATCTACCATCATCAACTGTCTGCAGCCGGAGGCAAATATGGCAACCGGCGCCATCAGCGCGAAGATTGAACGGGGGCGGCATACCACCAGACATTCGGAAATTATCGCGCTGGGGGAAGATACTTATATCATGGATACGCCCGGTTTTACCTCATTAAGCATATCCGAGGTCTTAAAAGAAGAGTTAGGCGGCTACTACCCGGAGTTTAGGCAGTACGAGTCTTCCTGCCGCTTTCGCGGCTGCGCGCATATAAGCGAGCCGGACTGCGGGGTGAAGAAGGCGGTAGAGGAAGGAAACATCAGCCGGGTGCGTTATGATAATTATAGGATGTTGTATCAGGAGTTGAAGGATGTAAGGAGATATTGAGGTAAAAATATTATTTTCTTATAAAACAATTCTATAAATATCTGCTATTTCCTTTTCAAAAGAAAAGCTTCGTTCGTAGATACCACCATTTTTTTGTATGACTTTTATGGATGCTGTATTTTCTTTTTCAACGGATATATGAAGCTCTTTCATTTCTGCGTCTTTAGCCACTTGGATAAGCTGATATAACATTTCTGTTGCATATCCTTTTTTTCTTTCGGACGGACGCACACTATATCCGCAATTGCCTAAATCTTTCAAAAATTCATTCAGTGTATGTCTTAAATCAATCATTCCAATTATCCTTTTGTCACGCTCCCTTATTGCGAAAAAAGTGTCTGTAACTACCCAATTTTCATTTACTGTTTTATGATTGGTATTTAGTGTTACAGAAGACAGCCATTCTTCATAGCTTTCTGTTTTGTCAAAAAGCTCGCTTCCGTAGATGATTTTTTCTCCATGCTGAAAATGCTCGTTACGATATTCAAGAGCTTTTTCCTTTAATTCTAAGGTTGGTCTTACCAAAACAATATCATTTTTCATAGGAACCTCCTCCGGCAATAAAAGTTTTCTTATTTCATGTATTATTTGGGTGGGAATATCATTATCTATTTTCATCAACTTACTGTACATTCGTACTCCTTGATAGGCAAATATCATCACATGAAAAATGGATTCCGGATTTACATGATTAAATTCTTTTGTGCCTATTCCATAGTTAATGAGTTCTACCCATGTTGATTTTGAAATTTCATATTGCTTTTTTACAGAATTATCCTCTTTGGAGATTGCCGGGTTACTATAAAACTCACAGATTGCAAGGCTAAAAGAATTTTCACAGTCAATCATTTCGCTTTCATATCTTGAAAGAAGTTCCTCTAAAATAGTGGTAGCTGGAATGTGCTGTTCAATTTTAGTAAGTACTTCATTCCTCTGTTTATCAGAAAAAGCATTCACTATTTCCAAAAAAATCTGTTCGGTGCTTTCGTAATGGCGATACAGACCGCCACGACTAAGCCCTGTCAGTTCGCAAATATCTTTCATGGTAACTTCTTTAAATCCCTTTTTCGCAAACAGTTGATATGCTTTTGTGAGAATGTCCTGTTTGGTCTTTTCTCCTTTCAAGCTCATGTAATCACCTCTTTCCTTTTGCGACAATCATGTCGCTTTCTATTATGCGTCACTTGTGTCGCTTTGTCAAGGGGAACTATAAGATAAATTTTACAACCTTAAAGGTTCTTCATAAAAAATTAATTGTGTTGATAGTATTATGTAGCGTATAATAGAAATAAGCTATTTCAGACATAATGAAAATGAAATGAAAAAGGCGGTTTTGCATGAAGTAAGAGGAGCGGCAATTATTTTATGATACAGGAGGGAAAGATGGAAGTAGTACGAAAATATATTGATGCAGATAGTTTAATGACAGTGATGAAATTACCTGAGAAATTTAGAAATCGTAAATTGGAGGTACTTATACTTCCAGCAGACGAACAGGAAAAATCATCTAAGAAAGCCATAGATATTGATAAGGCATTACAGTCATTGGTTGGAGCGATTCCTTATACAGATATGTCTTTAGAAGAATTGAGGGAGGAGCGGCTAAAGAAGTATGAAAATATTAATTGATACAAACATCGTGCTGGATGTTATGTTGAAAAGGGAACCGTTCTATAAATTGTCGCTGGGAATCCTCGGCTTGGTCAAGAGAGATGATGTAGAGGAATATGTATCTGCTTCTGCAATTACAGATATCTATTACCTTGCATATCGGCAGCTTAGAGATAAAGGAATGGTTAAAAAATTAATAAGGGAGCTGCTTACAGTGGTATCTGTTGCAGGCGTATCCGAGCAGGAAATAGAAAATGCTTTATCTTTAGAGTGGAATGATTTTGAAGATGCGGTACAATATTCAGTAGCATATTTACAGGAAATGGACGGAATCGTTACGCGTAATCCCGGTGATTATAAAGAGGCAAGAATAAAGGTATGGAAACCGGAGGAACTATTGTTACACTAATACTTGACGCTGATAGGAAGTCGAAGAGGCTTCCTATTTTTGCATTTTAGGAACCGGACAAAATCTACCTTCAAAAATAAGGAAACTCAAGGAAACTTCATTGTCTATTTTTCACAAATATTTTTTCTATAGGGAAAAATGCCCAATAAAATATCATTTTTATACAAAAACACCCTCTGTAACCTTGTGAAAATAGTGCAAAAAATCGGGAAAGCGGTTACTCAATTTGAAATTGCCGTAAAGAATCCCCGATGCTATACTTGCCTTGTAAAGCGGAATACATCAAGTAAAAAGGAGGATTCTATTATGGTAAAGTCATGGAAAAAAATCACCGCATATTTATTTATGGTTGCGGCAGCGTTTGCACTGTTTCTGCCGATGAGCGTAAATGCAGAAGAAGAACGGACGGCAATCTATGTACAGGTTCCGGAGGATTGGGAAAATCCCTGCGTATGGGCATGGGATGAGGATGGAAACAATGCGTTTGACGCCTGGCCGGGCGGGGAAACGGAAGCAGATGCAGGGAATGAAGGATGGTATTACATCTGGATTCCTTCCTGGGCCAATCATGTAATCGTCAATGCCAATGAGGGAAACGTACAGACAAATGAATTAATACTAGATGGGGGCAATGCATGGATTAGTGTTGAAGATGCAGAAAATGCAGAAGTTTCCTATGAAGCGTTGACGAAGGGAGATATCCCGGAGTATGTTGAGAAATTTGTAATCCATGCAAGTGTGCCTGAAAGTTGGGAAGAACCGTGCCTATGGGCATGGTCGGCGCCGGATGGGACAAATGCATTTGAGGCATGGCCAGGCGAGGTATTGAAGCCGGATGAAGACAATTGGTATACGGGCAAGGCGCCTGTATGGGTAAATTCTATAATCATCAATGCCAAGGAAGGCTCCGTGCAGACGGAAGATATAGCAATCGACCCTGCGGAAATGTGGATTACGGTTTTAGAAGATGGAAGCTTTGATTTTAGTTATGATGACCCCAATGCGGTGAGTGCACCGGATATTACTGTAAACGTGATGGCGCCTGCAGATTGGGAAGCTCCCTGCTTATGGGCATGGTCAGCGCCGGATGGAACGAATGCATTCGCGGCATGGCCGGGCGAGCCTTTGGCAGAGGGGGAAAACGGCTGGCTTACTTTGTCGGTTCCCGGCTGGATTAATTCTGTCATCGTCAACGGGAATGAGGGCAGTGTGCAGACAGCAGACATATCCGTGGAAACAGGTAAGGATATCTGGCTGGTAGTGAGCGGGGCGGAAGCATATGAGGTTTTCTATGAGGAACCTGCAGGTGTAGCGGACACTGCGGCTGAAACAGACGATACAGAAGACTCAGCCGATGCGGAAAGCGAAGAAGGGGAAGCGGAGGAATCCACGGAAGCTCCCGCAGAAGCAGATGAAACAGAGCAGACGGGTGTAAGTACAGGAATAGTCGTATTGATTGTGGTAGTCTGCATCATAATTGTGGCATTGGCAGGGTATTTTATCATGAAGAAAAGAAAATCAGTCCACTGAAAGGGGCATGGTTATAACAATGAAAAGAATAATCGCATCATTATTAGTAATCGCAATGCTTGTGGGCATGTTATGCGGCTGCGGCGCACAGGGGCAGTCTCTGACAGAGGAAGAGAAGAATACCATTGTGATTTGGCATGATAAGGAAGAGGCGGTGTCAGAAGCGCTGCTTGAGGAACTGGAACAACTAGCCCCCGATGTTACCGTGCAGTTGGAATATAAGAGTAATCTTACGGAAGCGTTGAAAATGGTGGGAAACGACCCAAAAGCTGCGCCGGACATGTACTTTTTTGCCCATGATAAGATTGGAGTCTATGCAGAAATGGGGATTCTTGCGCCCATCACCGATTTAATCGACAAAGAAGCGATAGATGCTTCTTATGTGGGAATGACGCTGGAGGCGGCAACCTATCAGGGAAATCTTTATCAGCTTCCAATCTATTTTGAAACATTGCTTTTTATGTACAATCGTCTTTATATGCCGGATGATAAAGTCCCGGCAACAACAGAAGAGTTGTATGCATATATGCAGGAAAAAACGCGGGGCGGACATTATGGCTTTGTGGAGCAGCACAGCACCGCATATTACAGCGCGGGCTGGATTCATGGATTTGGCGGATATATTATGGATACGGACGGTCAGGTAGGTTTTGACAGACCGGAAACGATTGCCGCGCTGAATTATCATAAAAAGTTTGTGGAATGGATGCCCGGTGAGAGTGAATATGCAACAGTCAACACGCTTTTTCAGGAAGGGAAGGCGCATGCGACGATTGGCGGTCCCTGGCTGGTGTCTGCATCGCGGGCGGCGGGAATGGATTTGGGAATTGCACCCATGCCGGTAATCGATGAAACGCAGGTTCCGGTTTCACCGTATATGGGCGTACAGGGCGTACAGGTATTGAAGTATGCGGCGGAAAATAAAACAGAAGCAGTCAAGAAGGTCCTGAATGCGTTGATGCAGCCGGAAGTCGGCATTGCGCTGGCGAAGGTCAGCGGCTGCGCGCCGGCGGTGGAAGCCTGCTATGAAGCGGAAGCGGTAACTTCCGATGATGTTGTTATGGCAATGCGGGAAACTGCTGAGAATACAATTCCCATGCCCAACCGCCCGGAAATGGATATTATGTGGACGGTAGCCGCAGACATGCTGGTCAATATCAATATGAGTGGTCAGGATATCAAGGAAAGCTGCGAGGCAGCCCAGATAAAAGCGGAAGAATTAATCGGAAAAATGCAGTAAAAACGAAAGTGGGACATGATATTACGATGAAGAAACAAAATGTTAAATTAGGGAAAAAAGAAAAAAACAGCACATGGGTTTCCTATTTGTGGTCGGCGCCATCCCTGCTGCTTATCTGTCTGATTGTTATTTTTCCCATTTTTTATACGGGATATATTTCGCTGACCAATATGAATGTATATCATTGGTTTACTTATGATTTCATCGGACTGGATAACTATAAGGAAGCGCTTCTGGTGTTTGACAGCGGGTTTCTTTCAGCGCTTATGCTGACAATCGGCTGGACGGCAGTCAATATGATATTGCAGTTATTTATCGCCTATCTGCTGGCGAGTCTGCTGAATACGAATGGACTTAAGCTGCGCAACTTTTATCGGACACTTTTAATCTTTCCGTGGGCAATGCCGGGGTATGTGTCTATTCTTTTGTGGAAAACGGGAATGTTCAATTCTCAGTTTGGCTTATTGAATCAGTGGATGGGAAAGTTAGGATTTTCCCCCGTGAAATGGCTGGCGGATGACGTATCGGCATTTATCTGCTGCAGTGTGGTCAATCTCTGGCTGGCGCTGCCGTTTATGATTACCATCATAGACGGCGCGCTCCAGAGCGTCGATAGAAGTTACTACGAAAGCGCTTTATTAGACGGCGCCGGCTGGCCGCAGCGGACATGGTATATCACGATTCCATCCATCAGACCGATTATTGCGCCCTCAGTCATTATCACTATCTTTACGACATTTAAGCAGTTTGACGTGATTTATCTGCTGACGCAGCAGGCAGGAGCAAAGACTGGCGCGCATATCCATACGATTTTAACCTATGCGTATGAGAATGCTTTTATCACCAACAATTACGGATACAGTTCAGCGGTATCGATGATTATATTTGTAATCTTGATTTTATTTTCCTATGTGATTCATATCAAACCAAAGGAGGAGTCCTGATGCAGCATAGAAAAGGAAAACAAAGAGTAAAGCTGGCGTTTGTGAATCTGATTTTACTCCTCGTATGTTTTGTGACGTTTGTGCCGATTTTATATGCTTTTTCCGTGTCCATCAATGAACAGAACAGTCTGCTTGGTTCCAATTTTTCTTTTATCCCGCAGAGGGTAACCTTGGAAAACTATCGTAAGGTGTTTACGCAGGAGCCGGTGGTTTTGTGGTTTAAGAACAGTCTGATACTTGCGGTTTCTACGGTTGTAATTTCGCTGGGCACGGGGATTCCGGCGGCATATATCTTTTCCAGGAGGAAGTTTCCCGGGAGAAACGCGATTTTGCAGTTACTGATTCTGTTGTATGCGTTTCCTTCCCTATTGTCCATGACGGCATTATATAAACTTTTGAGTCCGATGGGGCTAATCAATACCAGGGGCGGGCTGATTATTGTGTATACCGGGACGATGGCGGTGTTTGCGTTATGGAATATGAAGGGGTATTTCGATACGATTCCCGTGGAAATTGAGGAAGCGGCAATGATTGATGGCGCCGGTCCGGTACAAATTGTAGGGAAGGTTGTGCTGCCTTTAGCAAAACCTACGATTGCGGTTACGGCAATGATGGTTCTGATTTATGTATGGAATGAGTATATTTTTGCGATTAATTTCATGACCGGGGAAAATACTTATACCCTGGCAGCAGGTTTATATTCCCTGCAGGCAAATGAAACAAGCGGGAGCTGGCCGGTATTCTCAGCCGCTTCCCTGTTAGTATCGTTACCGATACTGGTGATATTCTTTGCTTTGCAAAAAAATATGGCGTCAGGACTGACGTCAGGCGGCGTGAAAGGCTAAGAAGGGGGCATGGTTATTAGAATGAACAGGAGTGCAGTATTACATATTCCGATGTCGGAGTATGCCTATGGAATAGATGAAGAGCATGTGACAATCCGGCTTCGGTGCGCAAGAGGGGATTTGAGGCAGTGTATTTTGTATTTCGGGGACCGGGCATGCAGACAGACACCGGTAATTTTTACACGACAGGAAATGAAGGTGGCGGCCTCGGATGAGTATTTTGATTATTATGAAGTTACGCTGGAACATCCCTATAAAAGAATCAATTACTATTTTGAGCTGATAGGGGAAAAGGAGCAGGTGTTGTATTATGGAGACTGTTTCATGGAAACGTGTGTAGACGACAGGTCGGAATATTATCAGCTTCCCTTTAACCACAGGGCAGATATCGTTACGCCGCCTGCGTGGGCACAAGACACGGTAATTTATCATATTTTTCCCGATAGTTTTGCAACCGGGAAAGAGTATCTTTCGGGGAAACCGGTAGAAGCCGAATTTCACAAAGAAAGCGTCAAAGGAAAATTTGGAGGCACTATCCGGGGCATTAGCGAAAATGTGGGCTATCTGAAAGAACTGGGATTTAACGGTATTTATATTAATCCGATTTTTGCAGCAGGAGAATATCATAAGTATGATTTGTTAGATTATTATCATGTGGATCCGTGTTTTGGAACGAATAAAGAATTCAAAGAGCTGGTGAAAATCTATCATGAAAACGGCATGAAAGTAATCATAGACGGTGTATTTAACCATTGCGGCTGGAAATTTTTTGCCTTTGAAGATGTGGTGAAAAAGGGGGAAAATTCCCGCTATAAAGACTGGTTTTACCATCTGGAATTTCCGGTGGTAAGACCACAAAACGGCGAGATTTATCCAGACTATGAATGCTTCGGTTATGAGAGGATGATGCCCAAGTTAAATACCCAGAATCCCGAAGTGATAGAGTATTTCTGCCGAGTATGTCAATATTGGCTGAAGGAATATGAAATCGACGGCTGGCGGCTGGACGTGGCGAGCGAAATTAATGATGCATTCTGGGAAAGCTTCTATCGTGCAGCGAAAGAAATCAATCCGGAGGCTATTCTAATCGGGGAAGTGTGGGAAACGGCGCGTCATTGGCTGGATGGTAAAAAGTTTGATTCTACCATGAATTATGATTTTAGAAAACACTGCCGCCGTTTTTTTGCAGAGAAAAGTATCGATGCGTATGAGTTTGATGGAAGAGTGACCAATATGCGGATGCGCTACCGGACGCAGACTGTTTACGCACAACTGAATCTGTTGGACAGCCATGATGTCAGCAGGTTTTTATCATTATGCGGCGGCGATGAGAAGAGATATCAACTGGCAGTGTTGTTTCAGATGACGTTTCCGGGGATTCCTTCTGTATTCTATGGGGATGAGAAGGGAATTGACGGGATTTTAGAGGAAGAGTACAGGGCGCCGATGCCCTGGGAAAAAGAAGAAGATGCGCTTTTTACTTTTTACAAAAAGGCGATTGGGCTGCGCAGGGAGTATGCGGCGCTCAGACAGGGCGGATACCGCACGATACAGGCACAAAAAGAAAGCAGACTCTATATCTATGCAAGGGAAACGGATTCTGATACAATTATGATTGCACTCAATGGAAATGATACCACATGCAGTCTGCCAGAACTATTTACGACAGAAGAAATTATCTGGCAGGAGGGACTGGCCGGAAAAAAGCTTGCATCTATGGGATGGGCCATCTTGCATGTTGGACATGACATCGATGGATAAAGACATAGATGCATTAGAAAAGAAAGGCACAGGGAGCAGATGGCAGCGACGATTAAAGATGTTGCAAAGCGGGCGGGCGTATCGACGGCGACGGTATCTAAGGTAATGAACGGTTCCTATTCGATTTCCCAGGACACCATCGATAAGGTAAAGAAGGTAATGGAAGAGCTGAATTACCGTCCCAACCTGCGGGCAAGAAATTTCGCAAGGCAGAGCACGAAACAGGTAATGTTTCTGACAATGTTAGGAGAAAACACAGGATTTTCCAATCCGCATATGTTTGAAATCTTGTCGGGATTAGAGTATGCACTGGGTCATAAAGGCTATCTGCTCAGCGTTAAAAGCATCACGCCCGAAGAAGCGCCGGATTTTGTCAAAGAGGTATTTGAGAGTAAGATGGTAGATGGTATAGTGATTCATGCGTCGGTTATTTCGAGACAACTGGACGAGCTCATCAGAGATAAAGAAATTCCGCATATTGTATTGGGACAGCCAAGTTTTGCCAGTCATTTCTGCTGGCTGGATATCGACAATAAGCTGGCCGGTGAGATGGCGGCGAATTATCTGCTGCGGTGCGGATATCAATCGCTGGCTTTTATCGGCGGCACTGACGAAGATAAGATATCAGCGCATCGTCTGGAAGGCGTTCTGTCAGTTTTAAAAGAGTATGATGTGATTGTGCCAAGACACCATCTGCAATACGGGGAATCCGATTGTGACAGCGGCTTTTCAATGACCGAGCAGCTTTTGCAAAATCCAAACCGCCCCGATGCCATAATTTGTGCGAATAACTATATTGCTTACGGCTGTGTCAATGCGCTGAAAGAAAATAATATCAGGATTCCTGGGGACATGGGAATCCTGACTTTTGACGATTTCCCCTTTTCACAGGTTTTGGAACCGAAGCTGACGGTAGTCAATATTGATGTGTACGATATGGGGATTCAAGCGGGCAGACTGATTTTAAATAAAATGAAAAAGCCCAATCTGCAGATTCAGTTTTACTGTACGCTGCCCTCTATTACGGTGCGGGAGTCTACTATTGGATGAAATACTGTGGCTGCATTCAGCCAGGGTTGCGGAAGATGGATTTTAGTGCATGGATATTGACGCAAAAGGGGTGTATAAGATAAGATTAGGGAGTAAGATACAAGGGAATCTTTACTCCCATATTGTTTCTGTTACTACAGGAATTATGCAGTCAGCGTAGGAGAAAAGTTTTGGGCATAAAGGAAGAATATGAAAAAAATGGTTTTGATTTATTGCGATATGCAGCGGCATTTAGTGTGATGATACTTCACTATTCCGGCTATGTCATGATTTTATCAAAAAACCTGTCAGAAGAAGCGAAAATTGTGATGAGTGGGGCAAGGTGCATTACCTTGTTGTTTCCGGGAGTGGTGATGCTGTTTACCATGAGCGGCTTTCTGGTGTCGGCTTCTTTTGAACGGACCAGGACGAGAAAAGAATTTTTTCTGAGACGGGCGCTGCGTATCTATCCGGAATTATGGATTTGTACAATCATCAATCTTATAGTAGTCTGTATTCTGGTTCCGGGACTGCTGGATGGGAGCATGGTTTTATGGCTGGTGACGCAGATTTTTGGAATAGCCAATACGCCGTCCTGTCTGCGGGGACTGCCAACCGGAAGTATCAATGGTGCGCTTTGGACAGTTTTTATAGAAGTGCAGCTATATATTGTGCTGGGAATCATTTATCCTTTCCTGCAAAAGATGAAAAAGAGACGCTGGGCGGCATTTCTTCTGACGCTTGCAGTTCTGAATCTTATCTGTGCGGTAGTGGCGCGGGAAAACGCCGGCATTGTGGCGAAGCTGGTCGAGAGGATATTTATCCCTTATGCACTATGGTTTTTTATCGGTGTATTTTGTTTTCAAAAACGGCAGGAAATACTGCCTCTTTTAAAGAAGGCATTCCTGCTGCTGTTGATTATTTATCTTATCATCGAGTCCGCAGATATTCAGATACCCGGATATTATGCTGATATAGTGACAAGCGCTATGCTGCCGTTCATGGTGATTGGATGTGCATACTGTCTGCCAAAGATTCGCTTGAAACCTGATTTTTCTTATGGAATGTTTTTATATCACTGGATTATCCTGAATGTGGTTGTTCACTTTGATTTGATGAACAGGCTGCCGTGGTATGCCGGACTGTTGTTATTTATCGTAGGAACTGTGGCTGCGGCGGTGATATCATGGGGAGTGAAGCTGGTTGTTTTCAAAGGGATGGATAGAATCAAAAGTATTCAGGGGAAAATGGGATAAAAATCCAATTATTCCACGATTTACTTTTGGGCTTTGATATGCTATACTAGCATGGTTGTTGTTAAGGTTCTTTTATAGGAATGCTAGAAAACTATGAATTTTGGTGGATTCAAGATTAGAAGTTAAAGGAGAATAAAATAAAATGAAACTAGGCATCGTCGGACTTCCCAACGTAGGAAAAAGCACATTATTTAATTCTTTGACCAAAGCGGGCGCAGAATCGGCAAACTATCCGTTTTGTACCATCGACCCTAATATCGGGATTGTTACCGTCCCGGATGAAAGGCTGAAGCTGCTGGGGGATATGTATCATTCTAAGAAGGTCACGCCTGCGACGATTGAATTTGTCGATATTGCGGGTCTGGTAAAAGGCGCGTCCAAAGGGGAGGGGCTTGGGAATCAGTTTCTGAGCAATATCCGGGAAGTGGACGCTATCGTGCATGTGGTGCGCTGTTTTGAGGATTCTAATATCGTTCATGTAGACGGTAGCATCAATCCGATGCGGGATATCGAGACGATTAATTTGGAGCTTATCTTTTCCGATATCGAGATTCTGGACAGGAGAATCGCGAAGGTGGGAAAGGGCGCGCGTATGGATAAGACGCTGGGCAAAGAGCTGGCGTTGTTAGAAAGAATCAAGGCGCATCTGGAAGAAGGAAAGCTGGCGTTAAGTTTTGAGACTACTGACGAGGACGAGCTGGAATTGCTGGCTTCTTATAATCTGTTGACCTATAAGCCGGTTATTTTTGCCGCCAACGTAGCGGAAGAAGAAGTAGCAAAAGACGGTGCGGGAAATGCCGGCGTAGAGGAAGTGAAGGCGTTTGCCGCAGAAAACGGCAGCGAGGTCTTTGTAATCTGTGCGCAGATTGAGCAGGAAATTGCGGAACTGGATGAGGAAGAAACCGCAATGTTTCTAGAGGATCTCGGTTTGAAAGAGTCGGGGCTGCAGAAGTTAATTAAAGCAAGTTATCGGATTCTCGGACTGATGAGTTTCCTGACGGCGGGTGAGGATGAAACGCGCGCCTGGACGATTAAGATTGGCACGAAGGCGCCGCAGGCGGCAGGGAAGATACACACGGATTTTGAAAGGGGATTTATCAAAGCGGAGGTTGTTAATTATAAAGATTTGCTGGAACAGGGATCGCTTGCAGCAGCCAGGGAAAAAGGGCTGGTCGGCATGGAAGGAAAGGAATATGTCGTACAGGACGGTGATGTCATACTTTTTCGGTTTAACGTGTAAAAATGACCGGTTAGCAAAACACTGCGCAGCGCTGGAAATGAGTTTGAATAACTTTGCGCGAGCAGAAGAAATGAGTCTGCATAGCCTTGCACGAAATGCCGGAAATGCCATTGCATAACTTTGCAGACCGAAAGAAAGGCATGGTTGTTAAATGATGAAAAATGTAATGGATGTTATGGATATCGCGTTTCCTAATATGGGGCTGTATCTGGAAAATGTGCCAAAGACTTTCAGCATATTTGGCTTTCAGATTGCGCTGTATGGCGTTTTGATTGCGTGCGGCGTTCTGGGTGGTATCTTTATGGCGGAGTATACTGCCAGAAAGGAAAAGGTAAATCCTGATATTATATGGGATTTTGCCATTTATGCCGTTATTTTTTCTGTTATCGGCGCAAGAATCTATTATGTCGTATTCGAGTGGGATATGTATAAGGGGAATCTGCTTGAGATTTTTAATCTTAGAAACGGCGGACTGGCGATTTACGGCGCCGTGATAGCCGCTTTTTTGACCCTATCCATTTATTCCCGGTTGAAAAAACAGAATTTTCTGCAGATAGCTGACATTTGTATGCCGGGACTGATTCTGGGGCAGGCGATTGGCAGGTGGGGGAATTTCACAAATCGGGAAGTGTTCGGGAAATATACGGATAATCTGTTTGCGATGCGGCTTCCCATTGATGCGGTCAGAAGCAGGGATATTACGGCGGAGCTCGCCGCGCATATAATAGAAGGGACGAATTATATTCAGGTGCATCCCACTTTTTTATATGAGAGTCTATGGAATCTGCTGATACTGTGCGTACTGCTTTTTTACCGCCCCCATAAGAAATTTGCAGGGGAAATGTGTCTGGTTTATCTGGGCGGTTATGGGCTTGGCAGGTTCTGGATAGAGGCTATCCGCACGGATCAGCTCTATGTCATGGGGACGACGATTCCCATATCCCAGGTGATTGCCATCTGCTGTGTGGTGGTTTCCATCGGAGCCGATGTGTTTATCCGGTATCGTCGCCGGGAAAAAGCAGAACAGAAGGAGCAGTAAGAAAAGTAAAAAGAGGCAATCGAAGCCCATAATACTAACTTCATACAGAATAATGAAAAACCAAAATATTCCACTTAACCGGGTGGAATATTTTTTTTGAAAAAAGACTTGTTTTCACTTGCATAATACCGTATTTTATTATAAAATGATAACTAAAGTGGTGGAAAGTGGTAGTAAGTGGTGAAAAGTGGTGGAAATCAAAGCTCATTTTCCCCGGATACTGGACATGGACCGTGGCAGACACTTTATGGCAGGTGATTGATTGATGTTTATGGGAGAGTACAATCACACAATCGATGCGAAAGGCAGGCTGATTATTCCATCTAAATTTCGGGAAGCATTAGGCGATGTATTTGTGATAACGAAAGGATTGGACGGCTGTCTATTTGTCTATGACAATGCGGAGTGGACTGTATTTGAAGAAAAACTGAAATCTTTACCCCTTACCAATAAGGAAGCCAGGAAATTTGTACGTTTCTTTCTGGCGGGAGCGGCAGAAGCAGAGGTAGATAAGCAGGGGAGAATCCTGGTGCCTAATGTACTGAGAGAGTTTGCGCAGTTAAATAAAGATGTTGTATTAATCGGCGTAGCGAGCAGAATTGAAATCTGGAGTAAGGAACGGTTTGAGGAAACAGCCGCCTATGATGATATGGACGAGATTGCAGAGCATATGGCGGAGCTTGGTCTTGGCATTTAGCCCCATTTCGTTCCCGATAGGAGAGGGACATAGGAAACAGGATGGAATTTAAACATACATCAGTTCTTTTAGAGGAAACCATAGAGGGTCTGCGGGTAAAACCGGACGGAATTTACATAGACGGAACGCTTGGAGGCGGCGGGCATTCTTGCCGGATTGCTTCTAAGTTACAAGAAAACGGAAGACTCATCGGCATCGATAAGGATGGAGAGGCGATAGCGGCAGCAAAAGAGCGGCTGGAGCCTTTTGGAAATAAGGTTACGATTGTCAGGGATAACTATTGCAATATGAGGCATGTGCTTCAGAATATGGGAATTTATAAGGTGGATGGTATTGTTCTGGATCTGGGAGTTTCTTCCTATCAGCTGGATAATGCCGATAGGGGGTTTTCTTATCAGTATGACGCCTTTCTGGATATGCGGATGGACCAAAGGCAGTCCATCAGCGCGAAGGAAATTGTCAACGACTACCCGGAAACAGAACTTTATCATGTCATCAGGGATTATGGCGAAGAGCAGTTTGCCAAGAATATTGCGAAGCATATCGTGGCGGCGAGGAAGGACAAGCCGATTGAGACGACGGGGCAGCTAAATGAAATTATCAAGGCGGCGATTCCCGCGAAGATGCGGGCAACGGGCAGACATCCTTCCAAGCGGACTTTTCAGGCGATACGGATTGAATGCAATAAAGAGCTGGAAGTTTTGAAGGATTCTTTAGATGATTTCATTGAACTGTTGAATCCGGGCGGAAGATTGTGTGTGATTACATTCCATTCTTTAGAGGACAGAATTGTGAAAAATGTGTTTCGCAGGAATGAGAATCCCTGTACCTGTCCGCCGGATTTCCCGGTGTGTGTGTGTGGAAAAACGTCGCAAGGGAAAACGGTTTCCAGGAAACCGATTCTACCTTCGGAAGAAGAGATAACAGAAAACAAACGGGCAAAAAGCGCAAAGCTTCGGATTTTCGAGCGGAGCGGTAACGTATAAAAAGAAAGGTATGGTTAATGAAGTATGGCGGCAGTTACGGGGAGGACAACTAGTCGGAATATGAGAAACAGCGGATACAGACAGAATACCGGACATACACAGGGCGGAAACCATGCGCAGGGAAGTATGCGCGCACAGGGCGGAAACCATGCGCAAAGAAGCACGCGTGCACAAAGCGGGAATTATGTGCATGGAAGCGCGGTCAGAAAGCCGGATGTGGTAAAAGAAGTCCAGAGAGAGCCTAAGAAGAAATTGAGCAATACGGCGAGAAAAAACCGGGAAAAAGCGGAACATATGAACGCGGGATATGTTTTTTTCCTAAGCATTGCCCTGATTGCTACCGGCTGGATTCTGGTAAACTATATCTCTTTACAGTCCGATATTACAAATAGTATCAAGCATATATCCAGACTGGAAAGCGAATTGAACGATTTAAGGTTGGCGAATGATGAGGAATACAACCGAATCACAAGCAGCATAGATTTGGAAGAAATCAGAAGAATTGCCATTCAGGAACTTGGCATGCAATACGCGGAAGAAGGACAGATTGTATTTTTTGAGAGCGAGACAAGAGATTATGTGAAACAGATGTCTGAAATCCCGGAATAGGCGGTGGATGTTTGAGCAGAGCATATGTAAAACAGGAGCGTGTAAACAGGTTTACCATCAAAATGCAGAAAAAGCTATTAGTGCTTTTTTTGCTGCTGATGGTTGCATTCGGAGTTTTAAGCGCCCGATTGATTTTGATTAACAGGGACAAGGGAAAAGATTATAAAAAGCAGGTGTTGTCACAGCAGGAATATGATTCTGTGACAATACCTTTTAAGCGTGGGGAAATTCTGGATGCAAACGGTACGGTACTGGCAATCAGCGACAAAGTCTACAATGTCATTCTGGACACCAAAGTGCTTATGGACGACGAAGCCAATCTGGAACCTACTCTGAATGCACTGCACAGTGCTTTTGGCATTGATATTAGCGAGACGAGGAATTACATATCGACCCATCCCGAATCCGCCTATTGTGTGCTGGCAAGGCGGCTGAGTTACGATAAAGTAGAGCAATTTAAAGAGATGCAGAAAGACGAGGAGTACGGCTCTTATATCAAGGGCGTCTGGTTCGAGGATGAATATCAGAGGGAGTATCCAAACGGAGATTTAGCGTGCGACGTCATTGGGTTTACAAGAAGTGACAATAGCGGAATGTACGGATTAGAAGAATATTATAACGATATTCTATGCGGAACCAACGGACGTGAGTACGGTTATCTGAACAACGATTCCAATCTGGAGCGGACGACCATCCAGGCGGTAGACGGTTATAATTTGCAATTAACATTAGACGCTAATATCCAGCGTATCATCCAGAAATATCTGGAGGAATTTAACGAAGAGTATAAGGATTCTTATAGAACGGGAAATGGTGCGGAGAATGTAGGCTGTATCGTCATGGAAGTCGATACCGGCAATGTGCTGGGCATGGCATCCTATCCGACCTATGATTTGAACGACACGCGTAATACGGACAAGCTGATTGGGATGCCAGTGCTGGATGAAAAGTGGAAAAAAACCGGGGAATATCTGACGGAAGAAATGGTCCGGGCATTAGATGACGAAGCGACGTACAGGCAGTTGGACGCCCTATGGAAAAACTTCTGTATCGTGGATACTTATGAGCCGGGTTCCGTGGCAAAGCCTTTTACCGTAGCGGCGGCTATCGAGAGCGGCGCAATTACGGGCAACGAAACCTATAACTGCGAGGGACGTCTGGAAGTGGGCGGACACCCGATTAAATGTCATCAGACATTTGGCGATGGTCCCTTGACGGTAGCGGAAGGGATTGAGCGTTCCTGTAATGTGGTGCTGATGAATGTGGCATTTCAGCTTGGAAAAGACCGTTTCGTCGATTACCAGCATTTATTTGGGTTCGGTCTGAAAACGAATATCGACTTAGCGGGGGAATCCAGGACGGCATCGCTTGTATACAATAAGGACAATATCCGGCAGACGGAGCTTGCGACCTGCTCCTTCGGGCAAGGGTTCAATGCTTCCATGATTCAGATGATTACGGGCTTTTGTTCCCTGATTAACGGCGGGTATTATTATGAGCCGCATGTAGTCAGCAAGATTACCACATCGGATGGAGCGACGGTAGAAAATATAGAGCCAAGACTGTTAAAGCAGACGATATCCCAGTCTACCAGCAATAAAATATTGGAATTTTGCAATTTAGTCGTATCGGGGGAAAAAGGAACCGGTAAGACGGCAAGACCAGCAGGTTATATGATAGGCGGCAAGACGGGAACGGCGGAAACGCTGCCCCGTGGAAATAATGAATATGTCGTTTCATTTCTAGGCTATGCGCCGGCGGATGACCCGCAGATTGCAATTTATGTCGTTGTAGACAGACCCAACGTCCCCTATCAGGATGATGCAAAATATGCAACCCGCATCGTGCGCAAGATTCTGACGGAAATGCTCCCTTATCTGAATATTTTCATGACAGAAGAGCTGACCGATAAGGAGCGGGAAGAATTAGAAGAGCTGAAATTACAAATTACGGCGCCAAAGGAAGAAGAAGGCGAAGCTGCAGAAGGAACAGAAGGCACAGGCGAGACCGGGGAAGGCGTGGAAACAGAAGGTACGGGAGAAACCGGAGAAGGCACAGGCGAGGGCAGCGAGACCCCTGCAGAACCCGTGGATACCCAGGTGTGGAAGTCATTTCCCAAGGATCCGGAAAGCGGCTATCTCAAAGACCCGGATACAGGATATTTAATCGACCCGGAAACAGGAGCCGTGGTAAATGGCGGCAGTCTGATTACCGGAGAAGGGGAAAGCGGCAGCAGCGGTATCGGCGAACCGCCCGCAGGAGGCGATACGGAAGAAGAAAACTTCGGACCATAAGATGCACTTCATACGAATAACCTCATAAAAACGGTAATAAATTATATTAATACCTTTTTATGAGGTTTTCTTGAAAATGAAAGAAACAGAGTATTCCCATAAAACTTTTCACAGAAACAAGACCGTGACGATATTCTTTGCCTGTTTTGTGATGTTTCTTGGACTGATTGCCAGATTGGTTTATCTGATGGTTTTCCAGTCGGAATATTACACCCAGAAGGCGAAAGAACTGCATGAGCGGGAGCGCAGCATCAAGGCGGCGAGAGGCAGGATTATCGATGCCAACGGGGAAATTCTTGCCGATAACAAGACCGTGTGTACGATATCCGTGATTCATAATCAGATAGAAGATGCGGAAGAAGTGATATCGGTATTGTCTAAGGAACTAGAGCTGTCAGAAGAATATGTACGAAAAAGAGTTGAAAAATATACGTCTATCGAAAAAATAAAGAGCAATGTGGATAAGTCCATCGGTGATAACATCCGCAGCTATGAGTTGGCGGGCGTTAAAGTGGATGAAGATTATAAACGCTATTATCCCTACGGCTCCCTTGCTTCCAAAGTACTTGGGTTTACGGGCGGCGATAATCAGGGCATTATCGGACTGGAAGTCATCTATGAAGAATATTTACAGGGAAAAGCGGGCACAATCCTGACGGTGACGGACGCAAAGGGCGTGGAAGTGCCGGAAGCGGGTGAGGAAAGAATAGAGCCTGTAAACGGCAACGATTTATATATCACGCTGGATATGAATATCCAGAGCTATGCGACCCAGCTTGCCTTACAGACGATGGAAACGAAAGAAGCGGACAGCGTATCGATTATTGTTATGAATCCCCAGAACGGCGAGATTATGGCGATGGTCAATGTACCGGAGTTTGATTTAAATAATCCCTATTCCCTGCCAGAAGAGATAGAATCAGAAGGGATTTCCGAGGAAAAGAAACAGGAGCTTTTAAACGCGATGTGGCGCAATGGCTGTATTAACGACACTTATGAGCCGGGTTCTACTTTTAAGACGGTGACGGCGGCGGCAGCATTGGAAGCGGGCGTTGTAACGCTGAAAGATACGTTTAGCTGTCCGGGATATGTCATGGTGGGCGATAGGAGAATCCGATGCCATAAAGTCGGCGGACACGGCTCGGAAGATTTTGTACAGGCGACCATGAATTCCTGCAATCCGGCGTTTGTGACCATCGGACTGCGGCTGGGCGTTGATAATTATTACAAATATTTCTCTAAATTCGGATTGTTAGACAAGACGGGCATCGACTTGCCGGGCGAGGCGGGTACGATTATGCATAAGAAAGAAAATATCGGACAGGTGGAACTGGCGACCATTTCTTTCGGGCAGTCTTTTCAGATTACACCGATTCAGCTTGCCGTGACGGTTTCTTCTTTTGTGAACGGCGGAAGACGGGTGACGCCCCATTTTGGCGTGCGCATGTCGAATGCGGATCATAGCGTGAATAAATCTTTTGCTTATCAGGTGAAGGACGGTATCGTATCGCAGGAAACGTCGGAAACCATGCGCTATATCTTAGAGCAGGTAGTGGAAAACGGCGGCGGTAAGAACGCATACATAGAAGGTTACAGAATAGGCGGTAAGACTGCCACAAGCCAGACGCTGCCGCGGGGAAGCGGGAAATACATTGCCTCTTTTCTGGGATTTTCACCGGCGGACAATCCGCAGGTACTGGCGGTCTGCATCATCAACAATCCGCAGGGGGTTTACTATGGCGGACAGATTGCCGCGCCGGTGGTGAAGCAGCTTTTTGAAAATATTCTTCCTTATTTGGAGAAGATGGATTATAATGGTGAGGAGACAACTTCCGGGGCTGTGGAAGATACAGACTAAAGATGTAGGAAGACTTATAAAAAGCCAGGAGACTTGCAGGGAAAGTCAGGAAGGCTTATAGGGAAAGTCAGGAAGGCTTATAGGGAAAGGCAGGTAAGAAAGTGGATACTACAATTTTTATGTCGGTCATCATATCGTTTATCATCAGCGTGGTTTTGGGACCTGTTGTCATTCCTTTCCTGCGGCGACTGAAAGTTGGTCAGACGGTTAGGGATGAAGGACCGGAAAGTCATTTGAAAAAAAACGGAACCCCTACGATGGGCGGTATCCTTATTTTAATCAGTATCGTGATTACTTCGATTCTTTATGTAAACGATTATCCCAGAATCATTCCGATTCTTTTTGTGACGCTGGGGTTTGGTCTGATTGGATTTATGGATGATTATATCAAAGTCGTGTTGAAACGTTCTATGGGGCTGCGCGCCTGGCAGAAGATGGCCCTGCAGATTCTTGTGACGGGTGTATTTGCCTATTATATTACGCATTATACGGATGTTTCCTTACAGATGAGGATTCCCTTTTTGCCAGATACTTATCTGGATTTTGGTGTTTTTAACATCCCCATCCTGTTTTTTATCGTCATCGGGACGGTGAACGGCGCAAACTTTACGGATGGTCTGGACGGACTGGCAAGCTCCGTGACGGTTCTGATTGCCACATTTTTTACCGTCGTGGCAATCGGGTTACAAAGCGGCATCGAACCGATTACTTGTGCAGTTGTCGGCGCATTGCTTGGATTTTTGCTGTTTAACGTATACCCGGCGAGTGTATTTATGGGGGATACTGGTTCCCTGGCGCTGGGCGGTTTTGTGGCAGCAACTGCGTATATGATGCAAATGCCTATTTTTCTAGCGATTGTAGGGTTTATTTATGTGATAGAGGTTTTGTCCGTCGTCATACAGGTATCTTATTTTAAAATAAGCGGTGGGAAACGTATTTTTCGGATGGCGCCCATCCATCATCATTTTGAATTGGGCGGATGGTCCGAAACGAGAGTGGTAGCGGTCTTTTCCATCGTGACGGCGCTGCTTTGTCTTGTGGCATTGATGGGCATATAATATGGTGTGAGCGGTTTGTAGGAAAGGTTTGGATTGGGAAAATGAATTGGACGGATAAAAAAGTTTTGGTCGTCGGTTCCGGCATCAGCGGGATTGGGGCAACAGAGGCTCTAAGCCGGGTAGGGGCGCAGCCGTTTCTATACGATGAGAATGAAAAGCTTGTCAAAGAAGAGGTAGAGAAGAAACTATCTGCCGAATGCAGGGCGCAGGTGGCGACAGGCGTTTTACCGGAGCATTTTAAAGACGTAACACTTGTTATTTTAAGTCCGGGCGTGCCGGTGGATACGGAGTTTGTAGAAGCTTTTCGCAGACGGAATATCCCGATATGGGGCGAGATAGAGTTGGCTTACGAAATCGGGAAAGGGCAGGTTGTGGCGATTACCGGAACCAATGGGAAAACGACGACCACGTCCCTTGTAGGCGAGATGATGAAGGCATATTATGAGAGTGTCTATGTGGTCGGCAATATTGGAAATCCCTATACGCTGACGGCATTGGAATCCCAGGATAAGACGGTGACGGTGGCGGAAATCAGCAGTTTCCAATTAGAGACGATAGAGAAATTCCATCCCCATGTATCCGCTATTTTGAATATTACGCCGGATCATCTAAACAGGCATCATACGATGGAAAATTACATCGCGGCGAAGGAAAATATTGCGGCAAACCAGACGAAAGAGGACGTCTGCGTCTTAAATTATGATAATCCATACACGAGGGCGTTTGGAGATAGGTGTCCGGCGCAGGTTGTTTATTTTTCATCCGGGAGTAAGCTCTCAGAGGGTCTGTATCTGGACGGGGAAGGAATTTATCAGGCAAGCCAGGGAACGGTAAGACAGCTTATGAATGTCCATGAGATGCAGTTGGTAGGCGTCTGCAACGCAGAAAATGTCATGGCGGCGATTGCAATCGCCCAGGCGATGGGTGTGCCTATGGACATCATTTTGGAGACGATTAAAAACTTCAAGGCGGTGGAGCACCGGATAGAGTTTGTGGCGACGAAGGGCGGCGTGGATTATTATAACGATTCTAAAGGAACCAACCCGGACGCAGCAATACAGGGAATTAAGGCGATGAGCAAACCGACTGTCTTAATTGGCGGCGGTTATGATAAACAGAGCGAATATGATGAATGGATAGAAGCGTTTGAAGGCAAGGTGAAATGTTTTGTCTTAATAGGTGCAACAAAAGAGAAAATAGCGGCCTGCGCCAGAAAGCATGGGGTGGAAAACATCGTTCTGGCGGATAGTTTTGAAGAAGCTTTTGACGTCTGTGTACAAAATGCCAGACCCGGCGATGCAGTACTGCTTTCCCCTGCCTGTGCAAGCTGGGGAATGTTTCCAAATTATGAAGTAAGAGGGAAAATGTTTAAGGAACTTGTCAATCAGTTAAAGGAGTCGTAAACGTGGCGGAAAGAATTGCAAGAGCAAGGGCGGCGTCCCGTAGCAGAAAATCAAATACTAGCAATTATATGGATTACAGTCTGTTGTTCATCGTTATTTTCTTGTTAGGATTCGGACTGATTATGGTCTATTCCACAAGCTCGTATAATGCGAACATGCAGTTTGACGGAGATTCTGCATGGTATTTCCGCAAACAGCTCTGGGCGACGATTCTTGGCGTTGCGGTGATGTTTTTCGTAGCCAATATCCCCTATCATTTCTGGGAGCCTTTTGCAGTGCCCGCCTACATAGTGTCCGTCGTACTGATTCTGTTGATTATTCCTTTCGGGCATGAGTCCCACGGCGCCACGAGATGGCTGCGTATCGCCGGGGTTTCCTTACAGCCGGCGGAAGTGGCGAAATTGGGCATGATATTGTTTTTAGCGAGTATGATTTGCTCTATGGGTAAGGGCATCAGAAGCCGGAAAGGGTTTTATACGGTGCTTGTGGTTCCGGTGCCGATTGCGCTGATGTTGTGGAAAATTACGGATAATGTAAGCTCTGCCATTATTGTTATGGGGATCGCGGTACTGATGTTATTCGTATCCTGTCCCGATTATAAGCGGTTTCTGCTTCTGGGACTGCTTGGTATCGCGGCAGCGGCGCTGGTGGTCTTTATCATTGTGAAAGCGTCGGAGTCGGGCGGTGAAGTCGGCGGTTTTAGGGGCGAGCGTATTCTGGCGTGGTTAGACCCTGAGGCATATGCCAGCGGAAAAGGTTTCCAGACACTGCAGGGGCTTTATGCAATCGGGTCAGGCGGCATTCTTGGCAAAGGTCTGGGCGCCAGCAAACAGAAGCTGGGCTTTATCCCGGAGGCACAGAACGATATGATTTTCTCGATTATCTGCGAAGAACTGGGACTGTTTGGCGCGATTGCCGTTATTTTGATGTTTATCATTCTAATCTGGCGGTTTATGGTCATCGCCAATAACGCTCCCGACTTATTCGGTGCGCTGCTTGTGGTGGGTGTGCTTGGACATATCGCGATTCAGGTCATTTTGAATATCGCCGTTGTAACGAATACGATACCCAATACGGGAATATCCCTGCCCTTTATCAGTTACGGGGGGACTTCCGTCTTGTTTTTGCTCATTGAAATCGGGCTTGTCCTTAGTGTGGCGAAGGGGATTCGTTTAAAAGATTTATAAGTACAAGATAATTTTTAGCGTTTTTGCCATATAGATAAAGTAGGTCATGGATTATCTGCTTTGGGGTTTTGCTATGGATGCAATTCAAATATATGGTGGAAACTGTCTGCAGGGGCAGACGAAGATACAGGGCTCCAAAAATGCGGTACTGCCGATTCTGGCAGCCACTCTTTTAATAGACGGCGCTTGCGAAATAGAAAATTGTCCCAGAATCAGCGATGTGCATCATATGCTGCGCCTGATGGAAAGCCTGTGTTGCAAGATAGAGAGAAACGGACATACCCTGAAAGTCCATGCGAAAGAGCTGACAGGCTGTGACATGCCTTCCGATTCCGTGGGTGTCATGCGTTCGTCCATTATGCTTCTAGGGGCGCTGCTTGCGCGAATCGGAAGCGTTGGTATGCAGTATCCGGGGGGCTGCGTAATCGGGAAAAGACCGATTGATTTGCACCTTAGGGGACTGCGGAAGATGGGCGTGACGATTGAGGAGCGGGAGGACGGTTTTTTTGCAGAAACGAAAGGGCTTACCGGTGCGATTCATAAACTGCCCTTCGTCAGTGTGGGGGCGACGGAAAACCTTGTGCTGGCGGCAGTGCTCGCCCAAGGGACAACTGTGATTGAGAATGCTGCAAGGGAACCGGAAATTACGGCATTGTGTGACTTTTTAAGCCAGGCGGGCGCGGATATTGAGGGAGCCGGTACAGGCACGCTGATTATCCGGGGCGTTGAGAAACTGCATGAAGTTTCTTACAGGGTTCCGGCGGATCGCATTGTGGCGGGCACTTATCTGGCGGCATGTCTCTGCGACGGCGGGGAAGTTTTCTTACAAGAAGCTCCCTGCGGGCAGTTAGGCGCTGTCATGGAAGCGGCTGCGGCAATGGGCGCCCGGATATCCGAGAGTGAAGAGGGAATGCTTGTCGTCTGTAAAGGTACAAGGCGGATGCCGCCGATGATTAGGACCCAAAGCTATCCGGGGTTCCCGACGGACTTACAGTCGGCGTTTCTGGTAGCGATGGCATTAGCGGACGGAGAGAGGGGCGCTCTGGAAGAGACCATTTTTGAAAACCGCTTCCATATTGTGGGGCAGTTGCAGAAAATGGGCGCTAAAATCAGTTACAAGGGGCATACCGTATCCGTGGAAGGCGTAAAGTCGCTTCAAGGAAATATCCTACAGGCGGATGAACTGCGGGGCGGTGCAGCATTAGTGCTTGCAGGAAGCGCAGCAAATGGCGGAAGTATCGTGCAGAACAGGCATTTCATAGAAAGAGGCTATGAAGATATCTGCCAGGATTTAAGGGCGTTTGGCGTAAAGTGTGAGGCGCTGGATTATTAAGGAAACGACAGCGAAACAGCAAAAGCAGGAACGCCGATAGCAGAATGGCAGCGGGAATGATAGCAGCAAAGACGGGACGATAGCGAAGATGGAACGAATGGAAGATAAATATGGGCGGTAAGGATAATGTAAAGAAAATATCTCGAAAAAACAACCGCTTGAGGCTGGTAAAGAGTGACGTAGCGGATGAAAAACAGAAAAAACAGAAGGTTCGTTTTGATAAAAAGAAAAGAATCGCTGTTCTTTCCGTCATCTGCTGCGTCCTGCTTGCCATTCTTGCAGCGGGATATGTTTATATCATAGAGAATTATACGATTACTACTGTCTATGTGGAAGGCAATATCCATTATACGAACGAGGAAATCATGGATATGGTAATGGAAGGAAAATATGGGCATAATTCCATTTTTCTTTCCCTGAAGTACCGGGATAAGGGTATCGATAATATCCCCTTTATCGAAACGATGGACGTGTCCATTGAGGCAAACGATACGGTCAGGATTACCGTCTATGAAAAGGCAATCGCAGGATATGTCATCTATCTGGGGCGCTATATTTATTTTGACAAGGACGGCATCGTGGTGGAAACGTCCGAGGAGGGCACACCGGGCATTCCCCAGGTGACGGGGCTGCTTTTTGATTATGTGATACTGCATGATAAGCTGCCGGTGGAAAATCAGGAGGTTTTTCAGGAAATCCTGAATATTACGCAATTGCTGGACAAGTATGATTTGAGCGTGGACAAGATTTATTTTTCCCCCGATTATGAGATTACGCTGCTATTCGGCGAGGTGAAAGCGGCGATGGGCAGCGGTGATAACATCGATGAGAAAATCATGGAGCTGCAATATATGATGCCCGATTTACAGGGCAAAAGCGGTACGCTGGATATGAAAGAATATACGGAAGATACGAAGATAATCAGCTTTGAGCAGAACTAGACGGGGAAAAATTCCAAAATTGGCAATCTATGGCAATTAGGCACAAATTTGACACGAAAGTGTGAAAATCATAAAATTGGGGTTGCTAAATTGAGAAAATAATTATATGATAATCTATATGAGTTTATTTTCAATATAGAAGGAGGAGCTACCTTGCTTGAGATTAAGACAAACGACGCTGAATCTGCAGCGAAAATCATCGTAGTCGGTGTGGGCGGTGCAGGTAATAATGCTGTTAATAGAATGATTGATGAAAATATCGATGGGGTTGACTTCATCGGGATTAATACAGATAAACAGGCTCTCCAGCTTTGTAAAGCGCCGAAGCTTCTACAGATAGGCGAGAAGCTGACGAAAGGATTAGGAGCCGGGGCGAAACCGGAAATCGGTGAGAAAGCGGCGCAGGAAAGCGAAGAGGAAATTGCGGCGGCGCTAAAAGGCGCCGACATGGTATTCGTAACCTGCGGTATGGGCGGCGGCACTGGGACGGGTGCAGCTCCTGTCGTAGCGAAACTGGCGAAAGACATGGGCATTTTGACGGTAGGCGTCGTTACCAAGCCTTTCCGTTTTGAAGCCAAGGTTCGTATGGTGAACGCTTTGAGCGGAATCGATAAAATCAAGGATAACGTGGATACGCTTATCGTCATTCCGAATGATAAATTGCTGGAAATCGTCGATAGAAGGACAACCATGCCAGATGCCTTAAAGAAAGCGGACGAGGTCTTGCAGCAGGCAGTGCAGGGCATTACGGATCTGATTAACCTTCCGGCAGTAATTAACCTTGACTTTGCGGACGTACAGACCGTCATGAAAGATAAAGGAATCGCACATATCGGTATCGGTACAGGCAAAGGCGACGATAAGGCGAGCGAAGCTGTTAAAATGGCAGTGGAAAGCCCGCTTCTTGAGACGACCATTTCCGGCGCGACCGATGTTATCATTAACGTATCCGGCGATATTTCGCTGGCAGATGCTAACGATGCGGCTGATTATGTAAGGGAGCTGACGGGCGACGATATCAACTGTATCTTCGGCGCGATGTACGACGGCAGCATGACGGATACCTGCAACGTTACGATTATTGCTACAGGGATTGAAGTGAAAGCGAATCAGATGAAAGGCGTAGGCGGTCTAAACTTCAAATCTACCTACATAACACCCACTTCTTTACAGGGAAAAGGAGCAGGAGCCGGGGTAGGACATGCCGGTGTGGGCGTAGGAGCCCTTGGCGTGAGACCTTCCGTGGGAACGGCTGGCGGTGGCCAGACGCCGGGAACACAGGCGTCGGGAGCGAACGGACAGGCGCAGGGAGTGAAACCCATTGCCGGGATTAACCGCACGACGGATATTAGAAGCTCCGTAGAAGAGAAATCTTTAAAGATACCGGATTTCTTACAGAGAAAATAGCATTATAAAAGTGTTATAAGGGCCAGACTCCAGAGTCTGGCTTTTTTGCGTATGGCGAAATAAGTCAGAAAATATTCCAAAAACGCTCTCACAATATGACAAAAAAATCACGGCTTATCTCATATAATAGAGCAGAAAACAGGAGGTGGATAGTGTATTACAAAGTATATATTGACAGGGTATTTTTCATTCAATTCGTAATGAATCTGTATCTGTTATCCATAACGGGGAAAATTCTAAAGTGTACTGCCACGCATGGAAGAATTGTATCCGGGGCTGCCTTGGGCGCCGGCATGAGTTGTCTGATTATGCTGCTGCCGTTTGGGAATATGAGAGTGCGGCTGTTTTTTGGAGTGATACCTGTCAGTATGTCAATGATTCGCGTTGTCTTTGCAGTAAAAAAGCCGGAGTTTCTTCTAAAATGCTCTATCGTCATGGGGCTTTGCGGATTTTTCTTTGGCAGCGTCATGCAATGGCTGGTTGGATTTTTCTTAAAAGAGGGGCGTTATGGTCTCTGGATTTATGCTTTCTTAGGGCTTTGCGGTTATGGTTTTTTGCGGTTTCTGATTGGAAAGCTGCAAAAAAGAGAGGAAGAGACTCTGAAAGAAATCCGTATTCCCATAGAAGGAAAGAATATCCGCATGAAAGCGCTTTTAGATACGGGCAATCACTTATACGAACCCGTCAGCGGCGCGCCGGTATGTATTATCAGCGAAAGCGCGGCAAAAGAGGTGCAGGCATATTTGATTCCAGAGCATTACCATGCCATTCCTTACCAGAGCGTCGGCAAGAAGCGGGGAGTTTTAGACGCTTATGAACTGCCGGAGCTTGTGATAGAAGAATCCTACCGGGAAATAAGCTGCAAGCGCGTCGTGATTGCGATTTGTAATACGGGAATATCAAAAGATGGCGTTTATCAGATGATATTGCATCCTGCGTTAATAGAAAACTAGGAAAGAAAACTAGGAGGAAAAAATATGGTTTTTAAAGTGGCAATTCCCGGAAAAGTACAGTTTAAGATGGTGCGTAAAGACACAAGGTTTTTGATGCACAGACAGGGAGATATCCATTACATAGGCGGAACGGAAGTCCTGCCCCCGCCCTTGGAAGTAGAGAAGGAAAATGAAATTATCGGAGACCTCGGAACGGAATATGAGGACGAGGCAAAGGCGCTTTTGATTGAACACAATCTGCGTCTTGTCGTGTACATAGCCAAGAAATTTGATAATACCGGAGTCGGCGTGGAGGATTTAATATCCATCGGGACAATCGGACTGATAAAATCAATCAATACATTTAATCCAGAGAAAAATATTAAACTGGCGACTTATGCTTCCCGTTGTATCGAAAATGAGATTCTCATGTATTTGAGGCGTAACAGTAAGCATAAAATGGAAGTTTCCATCGATGAACCGTTAAATGTGGACTGGGACGGAAACGAATTACTCTTGTCCGATATTCTGGGGACGGACGAGGACGTCATTTATCAGAATATCGAGAGTGAGGTGGAAAGAAAACTGTTAATTAAGGCAATTTCCAAGCTTTCCGACAGGGAGCAGACGATTATCAAACTGCGTTTCGGGCTGGGAAATGTGGACGGTAAAGAGCTGACCCAGAAGGAAGTAGCGGAACTGCTTGGGATTTCGCAGTCTTATATTTCCAGATTGGAAAAGAAAATCATGCGGAGATTGAAAAAAGAAATCCTGCGGGAAACATAAAAAAGGAAAAAGCAATCGAGTATTGTCATATATTCGATTGCTTTTTGCTTTAGAAAAAAGTATAATAATCTTAAAAGCACGATTGCGGGGATGTAATATGGGGACAATGAAGACGATTTTGATTGTGGACGACGATAGAGTGAACCTGGTAATGGCGCAGAATCTGCTGCGCGCCGAGTATAAAGTAATCGGGGTCAATTCTGGCAGGCAGGCGTTTAAATATCTGGAAAAATATAAACCGGATTTGATTCTGCTGGATATTTTTATGCCGGAAATCGGCGGCTTTGATGTGATGAAGGTATTACAGGAGCACAAGGAATGGAGTAAGATACCGGTTATTTTCCTGACGGCGGACAGAAAGACGGAAACCGAGGCGAAGTGTTTCCAGATGGGCGCGTATGATTTTATTACGAAGCCTTTTGAACCGATGATTATGTTAAACCGTGTCCGTCGTTCCATCGAGCTGGACGGTTACAGGAAAGATTTGCAGCAGCAGTTAGACGAGAAGACAAGGGAAGTTGAGCTTGTGACGATACAGGCGATTACGACTGTGGCGAATACCATCGACGCCAAGGACGATTATACGAAAGGACATTCCATCCGGGTCGCTTATTATTCGGAAGCGCTGGCGCGGAAAATCGGCTGGTCCGAGGAAGATGTGCAGAATATCCATTATGTGGCGCTGTTGCATGATATCGGAAAAATCGGCGTGCCGGATTCTGTGCTGAACAAGCCTTTTAAGCTGACAGACGTGGAGTTTGAACTGATTAAAAACCATACGGTGATGGGCGCAGAAATTTTAAAGGACATCAAAATGTTCAAAAATGTCAGCGTCGGCGCGAAATACCATCATGAGCGGTACGACGGACGGGGATACCCGAACGGTCTGAAGGGAGAAGAAATCCCGCTTGTAGCAAGGATTATCGGCATTGTGGATTCTTATGATGCGATGGCGAGCAACCGGGTATACCGCAAGCGGTTACAGGATGAGACGGTAAAACAAGAGCTGATTAAGGGAAGGGGGACGCAGTTTGACCCTTACCTTGTGGATCAGTTTATGGAGCTGTTGGAAGAAGGAAACCTGCAGAAGAATATTCCGAAAGAAGATATGGTTATGCCGATTTTCAACAGCAATAAGATTTATGGCGGCATTACGAAAGAGGAAATCGGTCTGGATTCCAAGCTGGATTATCTGACAGGACTGCTTGGCAGGGAACAGGGAGAAAAAGAGATTACCGAGAGTCTGCGCAATGGCAGTGGCTGTGTGATGATTCTGGATGTGGATAATTTTGGGCGTATCAATGAGCAGCACGGACATCTGGCGGGCGATTATGTATTGAAAATGACAGCGGATATCTTAAAAGATGTTTCCGAGAAAGACATTGTCTGCCGGGTCGGCGGGGATAAATTTTTGTATTATGTGGAAGGTATCAGCAGACAGGATGATGCGGTTAAGAAGGTAGAGCAGATTTTAGCCATATTTGATGAGAAGAAAAAAGAAATCAACGCTTTACAGGACATCACGCTTTCCGTGGGAATCAGTTTATTCGGTGTGGACGGCGGCGATTTTGCGGAGCTTACGCGGAAGGCGGATAAGGCGTTATACCATGTGAAACATAGCGAGGGGCAGGAACGCTACCTCTTCTATCAGAGCGCCAATATGCTGAAAACGATGGAAGATACGAAGATAGATTTAAACAGGCTGGTCGATATGATAGAAAACAGGCAGTCCTATCAGGGAGCCTTCCAGATTGATTATGAAGAGTTTGGGCGGATTTATGATTTTGTCGTACATTTTTCCCAGCGGAATAAGCAGGAAGTACAGCTGATTCTCTTTACGCTGTTTTCCGCGGATGGAAGCGATATTAAATTAGGACAGATGGAACAGGCGATGCAGTGTATGGAACAGGCGATTATTAAGTCGCTGCGCGGCGTGGACGTGGGGACCCGCTACAGCAGTTCCCAGTTTCTGGTTGTCCTGGTGGGCGCGGAGCGCAATGATATCCGCATCGTCACCGACAGAATCGTGCAAAATTACTTCAAATTATATGGAAACCGCGATATTACTTTAGCGTATGACATTGCTAATTTGCAGAGCGGCAAGGATTCTATCTGACGTCTTTTCAGGCTGTCAGATAGTTTTTCATGGTTTTGAGCGCGTTTTTTTCCAGACGGGATACCTGTGCCTGGGAAATGCCGATTTTTTCGGCGACTTCCATCTGGGTTTTTCCCTCGAAAAAACGCAGCGTTATGATTTCGTGTTCTCTTTCAGAGAGCTTTTTCATGGCTTCGCTTAAAGAGATATGTTCGACCCAGACCTCTTCTTTATTTTTCTTATCGCTGATTTGGTCCATGACATAGAGGGTATCGCCGCCGTCCGTATAGATGGGTTCGTAAAGGCTCATGGGACTCTGGATGGCGTCTAAGGCATAGACGATATCTTCTTTGGCGATACCGATTTCATCGGCAATTTCATTGATGGTAGGTTCCTGGGAGTTTTTGCGCGTCAGATTTTCTTTGGCATAGATTGCCTTGTAGGCGGTGTCTTTGAGGGAGCGGGAAACCCGGATACTATTGGAATCCCGCAGATAGCGGCGGATCTCGCCGATAATCATCGGAATGAATGTATCTTGTCGAAAAGACAGGGGATTATACCTATGACAAGAAAACAAGCAATTTCACAAGCGATTCAGATATTATCTCAAGACAGCAATAATAATGTGATAATAGAAAAATTGCAGGATATTTTAGATGAGATACCATTATCATCATGGACAGAGAAATCTATTATTGATGCTATTGAAAATTATGCTATTGAACATAATAATATATTACCACACACAAAGGAATTAACAACAGAAAATTCTTTACCAAGTAATACAGTAATATATAATAAATTTGGGATTTCCTCAATAAATGTTTTTTATCAAAAATATCTTTCTAAATATATTATAGAATATAACAGTAGTTCTCCTTACAGTAATCAAGATTATAGTTATTTTTTAGAAACTTTTATTAAAAATTATTTGCGGATAAAAAAGGAA
>JAMPHJ010000080.1 GCA_023663465.1 Muribaculaceae bacterium
ACGGATAAAGAAATACAGGACAAAACCGGTTATGCATGTTATGATATCGTTGTAGCGAATATTCTTGCCGATGTGCTGGTGGAATTGACGCCTGTTATCATCGCCCAGATGAAGGAAGGCGGCATCTATATTACATCGGGGATTATCCGGGAAAAGGAAGAGACTGTGCTTGACGCAGTCAGAAAGGCGGGGCTTATGGTGCTGGAAGTTACTTATCAGGGCGAATGGGTATCGGTGACTGCCCGTAAAGGATGATGGATAGAAGAACGGTTGCGGGCATAGCTGCCCTAATCTGGATGTGTGTGATTTTTGCTTTTTCGGCGCAGAAGAAGGAGGAGTCTGGTGCAGTCAGTGAAGCGTTTAGTTACCGGATGGTTAGTTCGGCGGGGACTTTTTTCCGCTGGAATCTGGATGAGGAAGAAATGCACCGGATAGCGTCCGCAATCGAGAATACCGTGAGAAAAGCCGCGCACATGACGGAATTTGCGATTCTGGCGGTTTTATATTATCTATGGCTGGGGAAATGGCAGTCCCAGACGGTGAAAAGGGGTCTGTCGGCATGGACGCTTGCGGCGTTGTATGCAGCCAGCGACGAGACGCATCAGCTTTTCGTGCCGGGACGCGCCGGAAGATTCAGTGACGTAATGATAGACAGCGCGGGCGCTTTTCTGGGGATTTTCATTTTCATAGGAGTGAAGACATGTATCAGTTTTTTGTGGAGCCGTCGCAGATACAGGGAACAAGAGTTGTCATAACGGGCAGCGACGTGAATCATATTAAAAATGTGCTTCGGATGAAAGTTGGCGAGGAGCTTGTAATCAGCAATGGCAGTGACGGAAAAGAATACCGCTGCGGGATTGAAGCTTTCCTGGATGGGGAAGTTTTATGCACTTTGCGTTTCATCAAAGAAGACGCCGTGGAGCTTCCCTCGAAGATATCTCTTTTTCAGGGGCTGCCCAAAGGCGATAAAATGGAGTCGATTATCCAGAAGGCGGTAGAGCTGGGCGTGTACGAGATTATTCCTGTGGCGGCAGGCAGGTCGGTCGTCAGGCTGGATGAGAAGCGGGCGCAGAGTAAGCTTGCCAGATGGCAGGAAATCGCCAGAGCCGCGGCGAAGCAGAGTAAAAGGGCGCTGATTCCAGAGGTGAAGCAGATTATGAAGATGGAGGAAGCCGTCGTTTATGCGGAGTCTATGGACGTGAAGCTGATACCTTACGAGCTGGCGGAGGATATGGCACAGACGAGGGAGCTGATAAGCAGGATAAAGCCCGGCGAATCCATCGCGGTTTTCATCGGGCCGGAAGGCGGATTTGAGGAAAAAGAGGTAAAGGCGGCAATAGAGCGGGGCATCACGCCGATTACGATGGGCAGAAGGATTCTGAGGACCGAGACGGCGGGACCTGCAGTGCTGGCATGGTTGATGTATCAATTAGAGGAAGCGTAGGAGGCAGAGCAGATAGAAATCCCGCGAAGGTCCTTGAAAAACGCCGGCACTTAGCGAAAAAGGCGCAGTGCGGCTTTTGAGCTTAGTACCGTTGCGTTTTTCACGGAGCGAAAGCGTGCCCTCGCGGGATTTCTATCTGCTCTGTCCCCAATACCCATCCCCGATTGTCAAAAGGCAGAAATTGTCATATATTACACTATAGGAAGATAGAAACGCCTCTCATGGAAATCCATGTAATGGGAGCGGGGCGTTGGGTTTTAGAATAAAATATGATAAAATTGAGAAAAAGTAGGAGCTGTTATGGAAGTATATTTGGATAATTCGGCTACAACCAGATGCTTCGATGAAGCAGCGCAGCTTATGATGAAGATTATGTGCGAAGAATACGGGAATCCGTCCAGTATGCATCATAAGGGCGTAGAAGCGGAGAAGTACTTACGATATGCGGGCGAGACGCTGGCAGGAATATTGAAGGTAAACGAGAAAGAAATTCTTTTTACATCAGGAGGAACCGAATCAGACAATATCGCGATAATCGGTACGGCAATGGCGAACCATCGGACGGGAAGGCATCTGATTACAACGCAGATAGAGCATCCCGCCGTCTTACAGACGATGCGGTATCTGGAAGACCAGGGATTCAGGGTGACTTATCTGCCCGTAGACAGACAGGGCAAAATCAGTCTGGAAGATTTGCGGGAGGCAATCTGTAAAGATACGATTCTGGTGTCCATCATGCATACCAACAATGAAATTGGTACGTTAGAGCCGATTGCCCAGGCAGGGGAGCTGATTAAAAGCATTAATCCCGGTATTGCTTTCCATGTGGACGCAGTACAGGGATTCGGCAAATTCCGTATTCATCCTTCCCGGATGCATATCGACTTACTTTCGGTAAGTGGGCATAAGATTCATGGACCTAAGGGCGTAGGATTCTTATATAAAAATGATAAAGTCAAACTCAGTCCGATTATCTACGGCGGCGGGCAGCAGCGGGGGATACGCTCCGGCACGGAAAATGTTCCGGGAATCGCTGGGCTTGCCAAAGCGTCGGAGCTTGTATATGGGAATCTGGAAGAGGATACCAGACGGCTTTACGGATTAAGAGAGCAGTTTATCCAGGGTCTTTCCCGGCTGGAACAGGTTCAGATTAACGGCTGTATGGGGGAAGAAAGCGCACCGCATATCGTCAGTCTTTCCGTCAGGGGCGTCAGAAGCGAAGTGTTATTGCACGCACTGGAAGATAGGGGGATTTATGTTTCCGCAGGAAGCGCTTGTTCCGCGAAGAAGCCGCAGCCCTCGGCGACCTTGAAGGCGCTTGGCGTGGAAAAGAGTTTACTGGAATCGACGATACGTTTCAGTTTCTCTATTTTTACGACCAGGGAGGAAATACAGTATACGGTGAACGCTTTATATGATTTGATTCCTGGGCTTAGGAGGTATGCAAGACATTAAGGCGATGAAAATGGCAATGGAAGGTTTGCGCAGCGCGCTTTCCATTGCCTATAGGAAAGGACAAGTTGCATGTTTACATCATTTTTGATTAAATACGCTGAAATCGGCGTAAAAGGAAAAAACCGCTATCTTTTTGAAGACGCATTGGTCAGGCAGATAAGACATGCTTTGAAAAAGTGCGATGGCAGGTTTCAAGTGCGGAAGACGAACGGAAGAATTTATGTGGATGGGGAATCGGATTTTGATTATGAGGAAACCGTAGCCGCCTTGCAGAAAGTGTTTGGCATTTCCGGTATCTGTCCCGTTGTAGCCGTGGAGGATGAGGGCTTTGAAAAATTAGGGGAGCAGGTCGTCCGGTATCTGGACGACGTCTACCCGGACAAGCATAAGACGTTCAAGGTATCGGCGAGGCGGGCGCGGAAAAATTACCCCTATAATTCCATGGAAATCAATACGGAAATGGGCGGCGTCATTCTGGACGCATACCCGGAAATGTCGGTGGACGTGCATGACCCCGATATCATGCTGCATATTGAAATCCGGGATAAAATCTATCTTTATTCGGAAATTATTCCGGGACCGGGTGGTATGCCGGTGGGGACGGGCGGCAAGGCGATGCTCTTATTATCCGGCGGGATTGACTCCCCTGTGGCGGGTTATATGATTGCGAAAAGAGGCGTGAAACTTGATGCGGTATATTTCCATGCGCCGCCCTATACGAGCGAGCGAGCAAAGCAGAAAGTCGTCGATTTGGCCAAAAAAGTTGCGCAGTATACAGGACCGATTTATCTGCATGTCGTTAATTTTACCGATATCCAGATGTATATTTATGATAAATGCCCGCACGATGAACTGACGATTATCATGCGCCGTTATATGATGCGGATTGCGGAGCATCTTGCGAAAGAATCGGAATGTCTAGGGCTGATTACCGGAGAAAGCATCGGGCAGGTGGCGTCCCAGACCATGCAAAGCCTGATGGCGACCAATGAAGTGTGTACGCTTCCGGTCTATAGACCGTTGATTGGTTTTGATAAAATGGATATCGTGGCGCTTTCGGAAAAAATTGACACTTACGAGACTTCTATCCTGCCTTATGAGGATTGCTGTACGATTTTTGTAGCGAAACATCCCGTGACCAAACCGAATCTGAAAGTCATCAACCGGCACGAGCAGAATCTGACGGAAAAAATAGAGGAGCTGGTGCAGACGGCGCTGGATACACAAGAGCTGATTATCGTATCTTAAATGAAAACAAAAAGCGCAAGCCAGAGAGACTTGCGCTAAGATAAGTCGTTTATATTATATGTAGATGTTATCTTATATAATATAAGGCTTCAACGCCTGCATGATTTCTTCGGCGCCATCTTCGGTATGAATGTTTAAATCGATAGGTTTGGACAGATCCAGACTGAAAATACCCATGATAGATTTGGCGTCGATGACATATCTGCCGGATACCAGATCAAAGTCATAGTCAAATTTTGTAATATCATTTACGAAAGATTTCACCTTATCGATTGAGTTTAAAGAAATTTGAACTGTTTTCATAACGAATTACCTCCTTTTAGAATCCTCTGCTATAATACTAAATGTTAGGCGGACAAAAGTCAATGATAAATCAATACAAAAAATACGGAGTTAAAAATGAAAAGTGTGGCATTACATAATCTGGGCTGTAAAGTAAACGCATATGAAATGGAAGTTATGCAACAAATATTGCAGAAAAACGGCTACAAAATTGTAGATTTTGATGAGAACGCCGATATTTATATTATCAATACCTGTACGGTAACGAACATTGCGGATAGAAAGAGCAGACAGATGCTTCACCGCGCTAAGGCGAAGAATCCTGATGCAGTGGTGGTGGCGGTGGGATGTTATGTGCAGACCGGTGGGGAAAAAATAGAAAAAGATGCGGCGATAGATTTAGCAATCGGCAATAATCGGAAGAAGGAGCTTGTCACGATATTAGAACGTTATCTTGCCGAAAAAGAAAAATCGAAAACTTTGCCGCCGGATAAAACGCTGGGGCAGACGACGGTGATTGATATCAATCATACACAGGAATTTGAAGAAATGACGGCGCAGGGGGCGGATATTTTTACAAGGGAACATACGAGGGCTTTTGTAAAAATACAGGACGGGTGCAACCGCTTCTGTTCTTACTGCATTATTCCCTATGCAAGGGGCAGGGCAAGGAGTCGCCGGGAAGAAGATATTCTGACAGAAGTGTCAGAAATTGTGAAACAGGGATACCAGGAAATCGTGCTTACCGGGATTCATATCAGCTCTTACGGCATCGACAGGGGCGAGCCGGAACTGCTGAGACTGCTTGGGAAGCTTTGTGAGATAGAAGGGCTTGGGCGGATTCGTTTAGGCTCTCTGGAACCGGGAATTATTACAGAAGAATTTGTGCGGGAAATCAGCGCGCTTTCTCCGGTATGCCCGCATTTTCACTTATCGTTACAGAGTGGGTGCGATGAGACCCTGCGCCGGATGAATAGGCATTATACGACGGGGGAATACTTGGAAAAGGTAGAATTATTACGGAACTATTTTTCCATGCCGGCAATTACGACGGATATTATCGTCGGGTTTCCCGGAGAGACGGAAGAGGAATTTGCATGTACGGAAGCGTTTTTACGAAAAGTCCGCTTCTATGAAATGCATGTTTTTAAATATTCCAAACGGCAGGGAACCAAGGCGGCGCTCATGGAATGCCAGATTCCCGACGAGGTAAAAGCACAGCGCAGCAACCGGCTGCTAGAGCTGGAAAAAGAGATGTCGAAAGAGTACAGGCAGTCTTTTATCGGCAGGGAAGCGGAAGTTTTATTTGAGGAAGCCAAAACCTTTCAAGGTCAGGTTTACCAGACGGGACATACGCGGGAATATGTCAGAGTGGTAAAAAATACGGCACAAAATCTGGACAATCGTGTCATGAAAGGGACGATTACGGGGTTTTTCCAAGAAGATATCCTGGAGATAGGAAGTTAAAAAGATTGAATTTTGTTTCAAGATAGAGTATGATAGCAATAATGGCGGAAGTATTGCGGTATTGAGGGGTATTTCACAATAGATAAGGAATCGAAAGGGGCATAGTAATCAAAATGCAGGATTTGGACAATACACAATTTTTTAAAGTAGAGACAGCGCCTGAGACGGGAGTTAAACTTGTCCTTGCCACTGTTTATGAAGCATTGACAGAAAAAGGATATAATCCGGTCAATCAAATCGTAGGTTATATTATGTCCGGCGACCCTACTTATATCACCAGTCATAAAAGCGCGCGAAGCCTGATTATGAAAGTGGAGCGGGATGAATTGGTAGAAGAGATGCTGACAGAATATATCAAGAAATCTCTCAACAAAGGGTAAAACGCAGGAGATATCTGTTTCTATGAGAATTATGGGATTAGACTTTGGCTCTAAGACAGTAGGAGTGGCAATCAGCGACCCATTGCTGTTGACGGCGCAGGGTCTTGAGATTATCAGAAGAAAAGAAGAAAACAAGCTGCGGAAGACACTGGCGCGTATCGAGGAACTGATTGTCCAGTATGAGGTAGAAAAAATCGTATTGGGATTTCCTAAGAATATGAACGATACGATTGGCGAGCGGGCGGAGCTTTCTTTGGCGTTTCAGGATAAACTGGAGCGCAGGACGGGGCTGCCCGTAGTGATGTGGGATGAACGGCTGACAACGGTAGCGGCGGACAAAGCGATGATGGAAGCCGGAATCAGACGCGAGCGCCGGAAAGAGTATGTGGATAAGATTGCGGCGACATTGATTTTGCAGGGGTATCTGGATTATCTGGCAAGTGAGGAGAACAAGTAAGTGGACAAGATTGTTTTTCAACCGGAAGAGGAAGAGGCGGCAGTAGAATTTTATGTCTTGGAACAGACAAGAATAGGAGGAATTGATTACATTCTGGTCACGGATACAGAAGATGGAGATGGAGAGGCTCTGATTTTACGCGACGTGTCTGCGTCTGGTGAGTCGGAGGCGCTTTATGAAATCGTGGCGGAAGAAGAAGAGCTGCGTGCGGTAGCAGCTGTATTTGAGAGTATGTTGGAGGATATTGATTTATCCTGAGTTGTGGCGCGCCATCACAGCGTATCTGTCATGCGCGCGTGTTTAGAATTGTGGAGGAAAATTGCTTGAAAAAAAATGAACAGGAAAGGGCTTCCCGGCTAAAGATTATTCCTTTGGGCGGTCTGGAGCAGATTGGATTGAATATTACTGCCTTTGAGTACGAAGACAGTATTGTTGTGGTGGATTGCGGACTGGCTTTCCCGGAAGACGAGATGCTGGGCATCGACTTAGTAATCCCGGATATTACTTATCTGAAAGATAATCTTGATAAGGTCAAAGGATTCATGATTACCCACGGACATGAGGATCATATCGGCGCGCTGCCTTATGTGTTAAAAGAAATTAACGTGCCAGTCTACGCCACAAAGCTGACGATGGGCATTATTGAAAATAAGCTGAAAGAACATGAACTGATGAACGCGACAAAGCGGAAAGTCGTGAAATTCGGACAGTCTATTAATCTTGGCAGATTCCGGGTAGAATTTATTAAAACCAATCACAGTATCGTGGACGCTGCGGCGCTGGCGATTTATTCCCCGGCGGGCGTAGTGGTGCATACGGGCGATTTCAAAGTGGACTATACGCCGGTATTTGGCGACGCTATCGACTTGCAGCGGTTTGCGGAAATTGGGAAAAAGGGTGTACTGGCGTTAATGTGCGATAGTACGAATGCGGAGCGTCCCGGATTCACCCAGTCCGAGAAGACGGTGGGTAAGACTTTTGATTCTCTTTTTTCAGAACATAGGGATACGAGGATTATCATTGCTACCTTTGCCTCTAACGTGGACAGGGTGCAGCAGATTATCAACTCGGCGTACAGGTTCGACAGGAAAGTTGTCGTAGAAGGCAGGAGTATGGTAAACATCATCGAGACGGCGTCGGGGCTGGGCTATTTGAATATCCCGGAAGAGACGTTAATCGATGTGGAACAGTTGAAAAATTATCCCAATGAGAAAACCGTCATTATCACCACGGGCAGCCAGGGGGAGAGCATGGCGGCATTAAGCCGTATGGCAAATGGTATGCACCGGAAAATATCTATCGTACCGGGGGATACGGTTATCTTTTCTTCCAATCCTATACCGGGAAATGAGAAAGCGGTTACGAATATTATTAATGAGCTTTTATTAAAAGGAGCGGACGTAATTTTCCAGGACGTCCATGTTTCGGGACATGCCTGTCAGGAAGAAATCAAACTGCTCTATACGCTGCTGCACCCGAAGTATGCGATTCCGGTACACGGCGAATACAAACATCTGAAAGCACAGGCAAAAGTCGTGCGGGAGCTGGGCATCGATAAAGAAAACATCTTTATCCTGCATTCGGGCGACGTGCTGGAAATTGGCGAGGATAAAGCGGAAATCACCGGGAAGGTCCCGGTAGGCGCGATTCTGGTGGATGGTCTTGGCGTAGGCGACGTCGGAAACGTGGTTTTGCGGGACAGGCAGCATCTTGCCGAGGATGGCATCATCGTCATTGTGCTGGCGCTGGATTCTTATAACGGCCAGCTTGTATCGGGACCGGATATCGTATCGAGAGGCTTCGTGTATGTCCGGGAGTCGGACGAGCTGCTAGAGGAAGCGAGACTTCTGGTAGATCATGCGGTAGAAGGCTGCCTGAGCAAAGGGCAGACGGATTGGGGAAAATTAAAATCCACAATCAAAGATGTACTGAGCGAGTTTGTATGGAAGAAGACGCAGAGGCGTCCGATGATATTGCCGATTATTATGGACGTTTAAGACAATTGGGATAAGGAGACCGCGGGATGGTTAGTGTTGTTGGGGAAGTGACAGATAGATTTGTGGAGCAGATTAAGGATACGGACATTTACCGGGAGTATGATTTGCAGAGGGCGAAAATCAAAAAGCAGCCCATCCTTTTTGAAAAGATAAAGGAATACAGACGCAAGACCTTTGAATTACAAAAAAGTGCGCAGGGAGACGAGCTGCTTGATAAAATGCTTGCGTTCGAGAAAGAGTATGAGAAATTCCGGGAAAATCCGCTGGTAGACGACTATTTGCAGGCGGAGCTGGCATTCTGCCGCATGATTCAGGAAGTGAATGTACAGATTACGGCGGAGCTGGATTTTGAATAAAGCTCTGAATCGCTGATTCGGAGAGGAGGTTTTAAATGGACGTAAAGCAGCTGGTGTTTTCCATACTGGAAACCGTCATAAAAATAGCAGCAGCCATCTTTATTATCATGTTTGTCTATGACGCGGCGGTAAAGGCATATGATTACGGCTACCGCGTTTTTGCGGAGGAGCCGATGACGGTAGGGGAAGGCAGGACGATTAGTATCTATATTAAAGAGGACGATTCTGTAAAAGATATCGGGGAAGATTTGGAGTCCAAGGGTCTGATACGGGACGCCAACTTATTTGTCATACAGGAGCTTTTATCGGAAAATCATGGGGAAATCCAGCCTGGGGTCTATGATTTGAATACTTCCATGAGAAGCGAGGAAATGCTGGCGATTATGGCAGCAGGAGAAGATGAGGCGGATTCGGAGGAAGAGGATGATAGTTGATGAGCGTACCGTAGCGTTTATTAATTCCCTTGATTCGGGGAATACCCCCTTGTTAAATGAGATAGAGAAAGAAGCGAAGAAAACCAATGTGCCAATTATCAGGACGGAAATGCAGAGCTTCATGAAACTGCTGCTTGCGATGCAGAAGCCCTCATCCATTCTGGAAGTTGGCTGCGCCATTGGTTTTTCTGCATTATTGATGAGCGAATATGCGCCTAATGGGTGCAGGATTACGACGATTGAGAAATATGAAAAAAGGATTCCCATTGCGAGGGAAAATTTCCGGCGCGCGGGAAAAGAGGACTGCATTACCTTATTGGAAGGGGACGCCGCAGACTGGCTGAAGAAACTGGACGGGGTCTATGATTTCATCTTCATGGACGCCGCCAAGGGGCAGTATATCCATTTTCTGCCAGATATCCTGCGTCTGCTTAGGGAAGGCGGGATTCTTTTATCCGATAATGTCTTACAGGATGGCGACCTTATCCAGTCCCGGTATGCGGTAACGAGAAGAAACCGGACGATACATACCCGTATGCGGGATTATCTGTATGAGCTGAAACATCATCCCCAGTTAGAAACGGCGATTCTGCCGGTAGGGGACGGGGTGACTATAAGCGTTAAGACAAAGACAAAAAGAAACTAAAACAAGCTAAAACAAGCTAAAATAAACGGGGTGGTCATATGAAGAAACCGGAGCTGCTGGTTCCGGCGAGTAGTCTGGAAGTATTAAAAACAGCTGTTATTTTTGGGGCGGATGCGGTTTATATCGGCGGGGAAGCTTTCGGATTGCGCGCTAAGGCGAAAAACTTTTCTGAAGAAGAAATGGCGCAGGGAATTGCCTTTGCCCATGCCCACGGCGTGCGCGTGCATGTGACTGCGAATATTCTGGCGCATAATGGAGATCTGGAAGGTGCGGCCGCATATTTTACCAGGTTAAAGGAATTGTCGCCGGACGCCTTGATTATCGCGGATCCAGGGATGTTTCTGCTGGCGAAGGAAATCTGTCCGGACATAGAGATTCATGTGTCTACACAGGCGAATAATACCAATTATATGACGTACCAATTCTGGCATAAGCTGGGTGCGAAGCGGGTGGTATCGGCAAGGGAGCTTTCCTTGCGGGAAATTAAGGAAATCCGGGCGCAGATTCCCGAAGAAATGGAAATAGAGAGCTTCATCCACGGGGCGATGTGTATTTCGTATTCGGGACGCTGCCTTTTGAGCAGTTATTTTACAGGCAGAGATGCAAACCGTGGAGCGTGCACCCATCCCTGCCGCTGGAAATATGCGGTAGTGGAGGAAAAAAGACCCGGAGAATATTTCCCGGTTTATGAGAACGAGAGGGGCACCTACATTTTTAACTCCAAAGATTTATGTATGATAGAGCATATTCCTGAAATGCTGGATGCAGGAATCGACAGTTTCAAGATAGAGGGCAGGATGAAGACGGCGCTCTATGTGGCGACGGTGGCGCGCACTTACCGGAAGGCAATCGACGACTGTCTGGAATCGGAAGAAAAATACCGTGCCAATATGGACTGGTACCGGGAAGAAATCGCAAAGTGCACCTACCGCCAGTTTACGACGGGTTTCTATTTTGGGAAACCGGACGAGACGACACAGATTTACGATAACAGTACTTATATCAATGAATATACCTATCTTGGCATCGTAAATTTCCTAGACGGACAGAACGCTGCCCATATCGAGCAGAGAAACAAATTCTGCGTGGGGGATGAGATTGAAATTATGAAGCCGGATGGCAGGAACCTTCCGGTCAACGTGCTTCACATGTACGACGAAGACAGAAAGCCGGTGGAAAGCTGCCCGCATTCCAAACAGAAGATATCCCTTGTCCTGTCGCAAGTCCCGGAGCAATATGATATTTTGAGAAAAAAGTGCGAGTAAAATGCTGTCTGGAAATGGATTCCTCTGGAAACACATTTGCAAATTGTATCCCGGTATTATTGTATAATATGAACAGCAAAACGGTCTGAAAAGCGTTATTTTTCGCAAAAGTCACAAAATTGCATCCGGGGTATTGCATTTTTGTAAAAAGTAGGGTATTTTATAAAACAGAGGTTACAAAAGGCATTAAAGATTGCAAAAATGAATAATGATGTAAAATGATTTTGAACAAAGATGTTCCAAAGTTTTTTTGGAGCATTTTTTTATATAACAGGAAATTGCCCGACGTTGCGGAAGAATGTGAAACATTCTTTCCAGGATAATCATGTAAGTGATTTTCTTGTAGGTATGTGCGTAAGCAATTTTCTTGTAATCAATAAGGAAAGAGGGATTAATAGGATGAGTGAAGTTTTCAATGTAGAAGAGATTTTTGGACAGAACTTATTTACGCTTGGTAAAATGAAAGAACGTCTGCCGAAAAATGTATACAAGGAAGTCGTTAAGGTCATGGACCAGGGCGGTGAGTTGTCGATGGAAGCGGCGAATGTCGTTGCCAAAGCGATGAAAGACTGGGCGGTAGAACACGGTGCAACCCATTATACGCACTGGTTCCAGCCCCTGACAGGCATTACGGCGGAGAAACACGACTCTTTTGTCGCACATCCCGACGAAGCGGGTAAGATGCTGACGGAATTTTCCGGGAAAGAATTAATCAAAGGGGAGCCGGACGCTTCTTCCTTCCCTTCCGGCGGTCTGCGCGCGACTTTTGAAGCAAGAGGCTATACGGCGTGGGATATCACCTCTCCCGCATTCTTAAAGGAATCCGCTTGCGGTCCGGTACTCTGTATTCCTACGGCGTTCTGCTCCTATACGGGAGATGCGCTGGATAAAAAGACGCCGCTCTTGCGTTCCATGGAAGCGTTAAGCGAACAGGCGCTCCGCATCGTCCGCCTTTTTGGAAACAACGAGGCGACGAAAGTCGTTGCGTCCGTAGGACCGGAGCAGGAGTATTTTCTGGTCGATGAAGATTTATATATGAAAAGAACGGATTTAATGTTTGCCGGACGTACTTTGTTTGGCGCGCCCGCACCGAAGGGTCAGGAAATGGAAGACCATTATTTCGGCGTCATCAGAGAGCGCGTCGGCGCTTATATGAAAGATTTGAACGAAGAACTCTGGAAACTGGGCGTTACCGCGAAAACCCAGCACAACGAAGTGGCTCCCGCGCAGCATGAACTGGCGCCGATTTATGAGACCGCCAATATTGCGGTAGACCACAACCAGCTTGTCATGGAAACGATGAAAAGAGTGGCGATTAAACATCATATGCGCTGCCTTCTCCATGAAAAACCGTATGCCGGCGTGAACGGTTCCGGTAAGCACAATAACTGGTCCATTACGACGGACAACGGCGTGAACCTTTTAGACCCAGGCGAGACGCCCAATGAAAACATTCAGTTTCTGCTGGTACTTGCGTGCATCCTGAAAGCGGTGGATACCCATGCAGATTTGCTCCGTCAATCCGCGGCTGACGTGGGCAACGACCACAGATTGGGCGCAAACGAGGCTCCGCCGGCAATCATCTCGATTTTCCTTGGCGAGCAGTTAGAAGATGTGGTAAGCCAGTTGATTGAAACCGGTTCTGCTACTTCTGTAAAAGAAGGCGGCAAATTGCTGACCGGCGTTTCGACCCTGCCGGATTTCCAGAAAGATGCGACAGATAGAAACAGGACTTCACCGTTCGCCTTCACAGGGAATAAATTTGAATTTCGTATGGTTGGTTCCGCCGACTCGATTGCAAGCCCCAATACGATATTAAACGCGATTGTTGCGGAAAGCTTCTGCGAAGCGGCGGACAGACTGGAAAAAGCAGACAATCTGGAAGTAGCGATTCACGATTTAATTAAAGAATATATGACGGCGCACCAGAGAATTATTTTCAACGGCAACGGTTATGCCGAAGAGTGGGTGGAAGAAGCTGCCAAGAGAGGGCTTCCGAACATCAAATCCATGATTGAGGCTGCGGCAAGCATTACCACCGATAAAGCGGTAAAATTGTTTGAGAAATTCCATATCTTTACAAAAGTGGAGCTGGAATCCCGTGAAGAAATTATCTATGAAACGTATGCAAAGTCGATTAACATCGAAGCTTTGACGATGATTGATATGGCAGGAAAACAGATTATCCCGGCGGTTGTCAGATACAGCAAAACCCTTGCGGATACAGTCAATGCGGTAAAAGAAGCGGGTGCGGACGCAGGAATGCAGACAGAGCTTCTGAAAACAGTCAGCGCAAAACTTGCTGCGATGCAGACGGCTTTGACGGAATTAAAGAAAGTGGAATCCCAGGCTTCCGCCATGGAAAATGCAAAAGAGCAGGCATTTTTCTATAAAGATACTGTGAAAACGGCAATGGAAGCGCTCCGCGAGCCGGCGGATGAGCTGGAAATGATTGTAGACAAAGAGATCTGGCCGCTTCCGTCCTACGGAGAACTGATGTTTGAAATTTGATGGTTTCCTATTTTTCCTATTTCATATTTTATGCGGGGCAGACAGGGGTTTTTGCTGTCTGCCCTGTTTTGTGGCACGGAGCCGCACACTGGGAAAGGAATGTGTTTATTTCTGTGAAATATGGAAAAAATAGAAAAAGCTAGGGGAAAAATGGGGAAACTCAAATGGAATTGAACAAGCACGGCAAAAATTGCCTGATTACTTGCAGCGTGAAGTTGGAAGATGTGATGCAATTTTTTTGACAGGCGATTTTCGTTTTGCAAAGAATTCTAAAGGAAATATTGAAGAAATAGCATCTTATATTATATAAATTTCTTGCGTTGCATAATTGCACAAAAAGAGGATGGAAAATCTATAATTTCAAGATGTTTTTCACAAACTTCGTGTCACTAACTTGACACAAGGGGGATTAAAGGCGATGGAGGAACTGGCGAAGTTAGAGGCAGAGCGGGGGAATCCAGAGTACCTGGAAAGCGAGACGCATCCGGGAAAATGCATCTTGCGAATCACTCCAAGGGGAAAGGTCTGGGCGCGC
>JAMPHJ010000081.1 GCA_023663465.1 Muribaculaceae bacterium
AAGACCTCTCATTTTTAAAATATTGTTCCTCTGTATTTTCAATCTTACTTCCTTTAATTGTTTCAAATTTCATCTTTTTTCCCTCTATCTGCTTAATAACATTCGTTAATTTTATTATTTCAATATTGCCCATTTGTCCATCCGAAAAAATGTAATTTTACGTTTCCAACCGATAGACCATAATAGGTGTATCTTTGCTATCTTCAAATACATATATGCTTTTACATATCGGACATCTCCAAACATCGTATTTAGGTTCTGGTATCATCCATGGTTTAATACTATCACAATCACAAATTTTATCCCATTCTCTGTCAGTGTATACTCTTAATAGGATGTCATTTGGTGCTTCATGATTACTTAATTCAGCACCACAAGTACAAGTCATTCTTGCCATTCTATTACCTCCTTATAATCCCTTTAGGCACTCTACCACCCTCACATCCAGTCCCATCAACACCCCTAACCTCACTCTGTATCTGCCCGCTTCCTGCCAGACCCCTCTGTATCGCATTCATCCCTCCATATGCCGCACTGGTTACCGCTATGCCCGCCAGCATCGCACTTGTCGGGTCGATGTCAAGCTTCCCTGCTTCCATCTTGTCCTGTTATTAACTCTTCCAACGCCATTCCTAACTGCTCTATTAGCCCTAATTCGCTTTTTACATAAAAACAACATCTATGAGAACGCATATCATTATCTGCTATTTCAATATCCACTTCCATTTTAACATATCCTGACATATCAGCTGGTAACAAACACATTGAAAATGCCGGGGTACAATTTCCTTCTTTTTTGTTAATCCGTTCTACTTAAACTTGAAATCATCAAAAGCGGCTGTGATTTCATTATACATATAATGTATTATTGTTCTATTCCATGTTTTCTTTGTGCTTAAATGATTGCTTTAAATGGAGGATATCTCGTTTCAGCATTTCTTAGTTTGACAAAATCAGTGGTATTCCCTGACTTTCCCAAGTCCCAGAAATACCGCTGACATTCATTTTCGCGCTTTCGCCTTCTACCAGCTCTTTTCCAGCTCCATATCCCAATCCAAAGTATAAGGACCATTATCCATCTCGCAGAGTATCTCGTAATACCCGTAACGCTGCATCGTAGGGGAATCCTCCGTCAGGCAGGGATCGCTCTGCCAGAACTGATAGCCCAGCATATAAGAATCCATCAGCTCGTCCCAGGAAGAATACATCTGCTGCAAAATGCGGGAATTTTCCAGCGAAGCATCCATCGCTTCCTCGTAGGTCATATAGCCGCAGATATAGAAATCCGCATAGAGCTGATTGATTCTGCATAAATCCCATGCAGCAATGGCATCTTCATTCAGTCCTTCCTGATAGAGATAATAGACCATGACATACCTGAAAAGATCTTCTTCTATGCCAGATTCTGTCAACGCCTGTAAAAACGATTCTTCTTCATAGTCCAGAATCCCCATCTCTGCCAGCTCCCTGCCGCATTCCCGAAAACTTTCCCTGTGCCCTTCTTCCCTCAGCCATTCTATCGTTTCCAGCGCAGAGTCTCTATCCTGTATGTCCCAGTCCCTTTCCATCAGGTACTGCTCCAGTTCCTTGTTTATGCCCGAAGGCTCTAACCCGGCTACCAGCTTCCAGTCCCCCGAATTGCTATAGGTCAGAGGGGCATAGGTTGCATTGAACCATAAAATGGTATCGGGAAGCGCACTTTCGTCCGAAGAGCCTATCAAATCTGACATTGTTGTCGTTTTTTCGCCGCCGGCTTCTTGCCCGCTTCCATCTTCGACGTCTGCTTCCGCTGCATCTTCTGATTCCTTTGTCGCCACTCCGGCGATATCCCCGCCGCCGCTTCCCGGTTCCACTGTGTCAATATCCTGTCTGTCAGTGTCTTTTACTCCCTCTTTTAATACGGCGTCGGTCACGCTTTTTGCCATGCCGCATCCGGTCAGGGCGCATAAACACAGAATCGTAAGCAGTGCAAAAAGAGCGCTCCTTTTTTTATTCATTTTCTTCATAATAGTATTTTGCCAAATCCATTCCATAAGCAGTCTCCAATTCCTTTATCACAGTATTCGTTGATTTATCATAATCATTGGGTAAAAGTCTGATTGCATAGACAAGCATGTAATCGTCATTCACCCTGATATAGCACCTTACCCTGATGCAGGGCTGGTATTCCTCGGTATAATCCAGCTCTTCATATTCCAGCGCGGCATAGAGCGCCTCGTCATAGCCGGAAATAGGCTTCATATCGCTCTTTTTGACATTACGGTAATTTTCCGTATCTTCCGTATAAATCCCGTACCAGCTTTCGATATCGCTTTCCACGTTCCACATGAATCTCTGCTGCGATATCCTTTCCAGGCTGCCCGTTATGGAAATGCCATGCATACTGGAAGAAACATGGTTATCCCGGATACTGACAGACCATCCCCTGGGCGCCATCACCGGGCAGCTTGCGGCTCCGTCGCCTGTCGTCAGCGTCACCACGCCCATATACTGATAGCCATCCACCGCCTCCAGTACAGTCTCGCCTTCTTCCGGCTCATAGATATCCTGCTGATTCGTGGCGCGTTCTTTATCCGCCGCAAGCCATTCACCGCCTGCCTTGATTTCGTCCAGCTTTACACGGTAACATGCGCCCAATTCGTCGATGATGCGTTCCGTTTCCTCATCCGCAGTCGTCTCTTCCACTTCCAGCCCCCATAAGACGCCGGCGCCTTCCCCCTGCATATCCAGATAATAAATCTGGCTGACTTCATATGGCGTTCCGTACACATCTTCCCGCTTTGCTTTCGCAATCTGGAACTTATCTTCCCCATTATCCAATACTTTGCTCACCCGGACGTCCGTATAACCGGAGCCTTCCACCCGCCAGTCCTCTACCGTATATCCGATGGAGTCTTCCAGATAGTCATATAAAACCTGCGCGGAGCCAAAATTACAGGCGGAGCCGCTATAGAGAAGACCATGTTCAAAATAGGAAACAAATCCGTCCTCGTTCGAGCTTCCCTTAGGCGCATAGATATCATAATGCGCGCCGTCCCCATAATAGTCTTCTACTTCTGTTTTTTCAACATATTGCAGCGCGGTTATTTCTTCCTCGGAAAGTTCCGGCAGCACATCCGGCTGTCCGCTTTCCGCTTCTTTCCCATCCGGCTGCGTATCCTCCGGGCTGTCCGCCTCCGGGGCATCTTCCTCCCGCGCGTCCCCCTCCGGCTCAGTCTCTTCCTGTGAGGGTGCGTCGTCTTCCAGACGACTCTGCGCCTTCCCGCAGCCTGTCAGCATAAACGCCGCCAGCAAAATGCTAAACCACATCAGCAAAGCGCCGTGTCGTTTCTGAAATGGAAATCAGTGCATGAAAAAATCCTCCTTCGTATTCTTACACTCAGTTTATCATTTCACACAACCCGGCGCAATGATTTCGTGGAATGTTTCGTAAAAACAATTCTTACCACTGCTATCCTTAGCACGCAGAACAGATAGCGCTTCTTTCCGTCAGTCTGCCATCCTTCATATTGAAAACCCTGTCACAGTCTTTCGTCAACGCTTCGTTATGGGTAATCATGATAACTGTCTGTCCAAAGTTCTTGACCGCACTAGTCAATAGTCCCATAACGTCATCCGTCGAAGAGGAGTCAAGATTGCCTGTCGGTTCATCCGCCAGAATGATTGCGGGGGTGGAAATCAGCGCACGGGCAATCGCCACCCTCTGCTGCTGCCCGCCGGAAAGTTCAGAAGGAAGTCTGTGTTCCAGACCTGTCAGCCCAAGCGTATCCATAATCCGGTCAAGTAATTCCTTATCTTCCAGATGCCCGCCAATCTGTACTGGCAGTACGATGTTCTCATAGACCGACATTACGGATATCAGATTATAATTTTGAAAAATGAATCCAATGCGTTTGCGCCTAAACTCCGTCAGCTCATCGCTTTCCAGCTTTCCAATATCCGTCCCTTCTATATAGATTTCACCGGCAGTAGGTCTGTCCAGACCGCCGCACACATTTAGAAACGTGCTCTTGCCGCTTCCCGATGCGCCTACCACCGCTACAAACTCTCCCCTGTTAATGATAACATTTACATGATCTAAAGCATTCACTCTATTTTCGCCTTCGCCGTACTGCCGGCATACTTCTTTTAATTCCACTACTTTTTCTTTTTCCATTGTTGTATCCCCTTTTCCCCTATTATCGGCTCTTGCCTTCCCATTGACCGTCATGCTCAACAAATCTCATAGCCTGCGGTTACTGATATCGGTCCGCCCATTCGGATAAATCATGGCTGCCAGGATAATCCCTGCTGCCAGCAGAAGCCCCGGAAAGATAGTTCCATTCCATTTAAAATAAGGAAGCGTCTCTGAGATTTTATTGATTGCCGCCGCACTTACAAGGTGTCCGATTAAGAAACCTGGAATCACCGCCCACAACACGGTATACAGATTTTCCAGCCGCAGCACCTTTATGAGAAGCCGTTTCATCATACCGATTGCCTGTAGGGTGGAAAATTCTTCCCTCCGCTCGGCAATACCGCTGACCGTGCTATTTAAGAAATTCACCAGCGCCATCATCCCCACCAGAACCGCCAGACCGTTGCCTATTAGCCCGATGCTCCTGCCCATTTGTTCCAAAGCTTCCTTATAAGTGCCTTTGGAGCGGCAGGATACCACATCTTTTCCGCCCATTTTTTCCAGACATGCCCGCACTTGCGGCTCCACTTTGGCAAGCATCTTTGCATCTGGCGCATTCATCGTCACCATGAATAACGCCGGTTCTTTGGAAAAAGTTTCCATGAGCCATGTCGGCATAATATACGCAAATCCGCCCGTATGCTTATCGCCCCCCGCCATCTGATTTTGGTAAGTATCACTAACCACTGCCAGTACTGTATATTCTCTTGTATGCAGGGAATCGAAGAAAGGATATCGGCCGTTCCCATCCTGCGTATAATCCATCTTGTCTGGAAATTCATCATACAGACTTATCGTATCCCCCGCATGAAAGCAGGTATTTCCATGCCCATCCATCGCAACCGCCAGCACATATTCCCCAGACTCATATTTTTCCTTGTCAATCTCACCCTCGAAGACCTCAAAATCCGAAACCTGCTCATAATCATAAAAGCGGTAACTCTGTTGCGTCAAAATAGGCGTCCCTTTTTCCCGGAATGCCTTTGCACGGGGCATGAGACTCTCGCATACCGTGCTATCCTGTTCCAGACCTTCCTGATAATTCGCATCATCCAGCAGGATTTCACAGTATTTTTCAGCGTCCTCACCATATAGGAAGGATTGCGCATACAGGTTATAATGATAGATTGTTTCCATCCCTTCCGAAACTTTTTCTAACTCAGCACGCAGTTCCCCCGGAATTTCCTCTACATTGACTGAGGCGCCGGCTTCCAAAGCCGTCAGCATATGTTCGGTTGCAATTTCCACATCTGCAAACTGATTAAACACCGCCACCAGGGAATCCACGTCCAGACTATGTATGATGTTCATGGTCACTACGAAAAGAAGCATAACGATACTCACGGAAGTTACTACAAGCGCCGTCTTTTTCCTGCGCTTTCTGATATTTTTACGGGCAAAACGCCCCGGCGTAAACCGCGCACTGCGCACCTTTCCAGTTTTCCCCTTACTGCTGCCTGTGAAACCAATCGTATGAATCGGCGGCGTCTGCGCCAAAATGCGCATAGGCTTCTTCGTCCCAATCGAAACGACTATCCATGACAGAATCGCCGCATATAGGAAATATTCCGGCTTCAGCATGAGGGTCTGCCTTCCTTCCAGTCCCGCATAGGACGCCATCACCGGCATCAGCACATAGCTAAAGAGCACTCCCGCAAGGCACCCGATGGGAAGTCCCATCCAATACTGGCGCAGGGCATGGCTGCGCACGATACGCTTAATCTGTTTTTCCGTCACGCCAAGCAGTTTGAGCTGTCCGTACTGCACCACGTTTTTCACACTGGAAATATAGTAAATCGTATAGACCATCAATCCGGCGCAGACCACGGTAATAAAAAGGAGTCCGCCCAGCAGCGCCAGCGAGCCGGCGTTTAAATTGCTGCCCGCCGCCGGATTGAGTACGGGAGCCGCCTCACATTTCTCAGAGGTCATTCCGTGCATCGCAAACTCCCGGGATATTAACCCTTGCAAAATCGTTTCCAAATCCTCCCTGCTATACCTGCCGTCCTCAAAGCGGCAGTAAGTCTGCAGCCTGGAGCCGCTTAAATCACTCATGAAAAACGCTTCGGACACATATACCCTTGCTTCCTCCAGCGCATCATTGGCGGTACAGATTCCGCTGACCACCATATCCCGCTCCACTTCCTGCGCTGCCGTTGTCAGCCTGATAGGAATCACATCCCCCACATGGACATTCCCGCCATGATTTTCAATAAAATGTTCATCTACTACGATTTCCCCGTCCTTTTGCGCCCATCTTCCTTCTATCAGTTCGTTAAAATTCCATCCCGCGGTTTTTTCATCCGTATAAAGAAGTAAATTTCCAGTCTTTTCCTTCATGTCCGTCTCATAAAATCCCATATACACCGCATAAGATACTTCATCAAAATAGCCGCTGTCCTGTAACAAATCAGACCAATGCACGGTTGAAGTCATGTAAACGCCTTCCGCCTGCGTGCCAAACATCATCTGCTGATTCTGTCTCATCAGTTTTGTAACACTCATGAGCGTGGAAAATACCATAACGACCATCATCGCCGACAATGCGATTGCCACGATGGCAGTCATATTCCGCCGCCTGTCTGCACGATACAGCTTCGCGGCAAGTTTTTTTATCATCCTGCCAGACACCTTTTGCTCCTGTATCCGGTCAGCGGCTTTCGCGTTTCTGGCTTTTTTCATTGTCATCCCTCATCTCAATTATTGAATTTGTCTGTGAAATGCATCAGGTTTTATACCCATTTCCACTTCTTCATTCTGATTAGGAAAATGCTTCCTAAGACGATAACTGCATCCGCAATCAGGATAACTGCAAACTGCGGAACTTCCCTACAGGTTTCCAACTGAACCGACCAGATGGGGAAATATTTCAGGTATCCCTGTATCCCGTTATCCGGTATAAAGATTGGCAAAAAGATTATTAAAATAGAAATGGCTGCGCTTGAAAAAGCGCTTTTCGTCATTACGGATATCAGACAACAGATTCCCACAATTGCCAGATTTCCAAAAATTTGTGATAAGATTCCCATTTTCCAGTATGTACCCAGAGCTGAAACCTTGTTCCACCCTAATACAACATTAAAAAACAGATAATTGAATCCATTATATAGTATCGTCCATGCCATGATAACGGCAAACGCCGCCACAAGTTTTACCCAGACGATAACACTACGTCCATACTTTGCTGTTCTGATGGCATCATACATATTGGAATCCTGTTCCCCGGAAAAAACTGGCGATACTACTGCAATTATCAGGGCAATATGAAAGAAACTCATTCCGCCATAGAGAACCTTTTTCATCATGGATACCATTTCTTCCACTTGCGTCTCCTGAAGCGTCTGATTACGAATCGTATAATTCTGCGTAAAAATAAGCAGCAGGTAGATGATAATACCGACAATCCATAGAAATTTTTTATTTCCCTCAAACAATTTCCTGATTTCCCAGCGGAATACTTCTTTTTTCATTTTCTTTTCCCCGCATCAACATGAAACATATTAGTAAACCATTGATAAAAATCATACTGCCAATGGAAACCCAGCGATAAGGCACTACGATATTTCCTATTTTGTAATCGATATACTGCGACAAAGAAAAATATCCCTGCATGGCAAACACCGGAAAAAGCGCGCCTATTTTAGCCATAGCGCCAAATCTGGGCAATGCCATTGGCAGAAACAAAACGATGAAGTTTTTTATCATATTTCCTATATTCTTTTTCCCGTTCATAGAGAGCGCACAGGCGATTGTTACCGAAGTCATAACCCCCAGCCAGAAGCGCAGCAGACCAAAAACCAGATATTCCATAACGCTTAACGAATAAGGCGACATGTATAAAGTCGCTATCGTATTCACCGGCATGGACAGGGCTTTCCAATTACCAAAAACAGCGAGATACAAAAGTAAAAAACCTACATAATACATGACTGCAAAAATGCTCATGCAAAGATACACCGCTGCCATCTTTAGAAAAACATTTTTTCTTTTTCCCGAATAAGATGCTGTAATAACAGCGTCCATGTGGCAGCTTTTTTCTTTAGTAAATAACGGCGATACCACGAAAATGATGAAAATACTGCTTAAAACGGCGGATACTGTTCCCGGTATATTCTGATTAAAGGCATTCAGCCCCGCACAATTGGCATATCCTGGCTCCCCGACATGTTCCAGCATCCGATACTGCATCTTATCAGAGTCATTTCTCTCTATTGCCAGTCCTGCCTTCTGCGCTTGCCACGCCTGATTTCTTGCAGCCGCGCAATGATATTCAAATTCCCAGACACTATGGGTATCCCCATCCAGCAATTGCATTGCCAGCGACGAATCGTGATTCAGACTGTCGATGATACCATCATCTATCTGCGACCAGTCAATCGTTCCATTCCATTCATCCGCAAGCAGATTATAATTTCCAATATCCCCCACCTTATCGCTCCACTTATGGTAAGCGCTTCCGAATACGGATATCTGCAAAAGGACAAACAATATCACAAATGCGACGTTTTTCTTGTCCGAAACTATTTTTTTCATTTCCTGATAAACGATTCTACGATTCATTCGCTGCCCACTCCATATTGATATAGAAAAATATCGTTTAAGTTTGCCTCTGTCCGCTTCCATCCGGGCACAGTATTTTCACCGCCGTAAAATCTGACTTTTATCCCTTCCTGCGACACCTGTTCGTCAAATATCATATGTTCCTGTATAAAATCACCATATGCTTCCTGGGAAATGACAGTCTCATAAACATTTCCTTCCAGACTTTTGCGTATTTCTTCCGCTGTGCCATAAAACAAAATGGTCTTATCTTTTAACATCACAATCTCATTGGCAAGAAATTCGATATCGGATGTAATATGCGTGGATATCAGAATGATACAGTTCTTTCCCAGATGCGCCAGAACCTTCTTTAAATGGTTTCTCTCTTTTGGGTCCAGACCGGCGGACGGTTCGTCCAACAGCAGAATTTCCGGCTCATTTAACAGCGCCCCGGCAATCCCCAATCGCTGAATCATGCCTCCCGAATAGGTTTTCGCCTTTTTATTTCTGGCGTCATACAGGTTAAATTTCTCTAACAGCATCTCGATTCTTTTATCAGCCCGCTTCTTAGGGATTCCCTTTATTGCCGCAATGTATTGAAGATTTTCAACCCCCGAATACTGCTGATAGTATCCGACCTTTTGCGGCAGATATCCAAGAATATCCCTGTATTTTTCTTTCCATTCAAAGATATCTTTCTGATTCCAGCTAACCTTCCCGCTCGTCGGTCTTTCAATCGTGGATAATATTTTCATAAGCGTTGTTTTGCCAAAACCATTGGGAGCAAGCAGCGCATACACGCCATGCTCCATTTCAAAATTTATCTGCTCTAAAACTGTTTCTTTTCCGAATTTCATACCGACATTTTCTATTTTGAGCATATGTGGTTACTCCCTCTGATAAACGTAGATTCCTGTTTTATTCTTAAATGGTTGTCTTTCATATTCTTAGTCACTTATATTTTAGCAAATATTGTCTATTCAAGCAATGTTAAAATGCCATTTTATTTTCAACAAGCTAACGAAAAGATAAAAAGTTAAGGCGTCTTTCGACGCCCTAACCTTTTATGGCAATACTTCTTCATGAAAAGACAATGTAATATTTTCCACAGGAATGCCAAAGGATTCAGACACATAATCCAATACATCCGTTTCCAGGGCATCCGCCCTGCTATTCCCCGCAACAATATCCACATCAGCAGAAAAAATTTCACCTTTAGCACAATCTATTTCGATTTTACAATCCAATACTCCGTCACAATCTTTAATTCCTGAAACTACTGTTTCTGTCATATAATCAGAGAACAGCCTATCTTTATCAATATCTGCATTCTGATTATCTTTAAGACATATACTTCTTTCAGGGAAACTATCTGCCTCAACCACAATACTACCTATTATTATTCCCAAAACAAGAATACAGCCTCCACAAATTAGAGAAAATCTTTTCATAAATCGTAGTCCTCCGAACAGGTTAATGTAAGTACTGTTCTATCTGCATTTAAACCGGCTCCAAAAATAATGAAATATGAATTTCCTGCATAATTCACATTTAATGCAAGCGTATGATGCGTATCAGTTACCAGTTTATAATTATCATCCCATGAACATGATACACCTGCTGCCAATGTAGTATATGTACAATGCAGCCTCGTAATTTTATTTCCTGGTATCCAAGTGCATTCTGACACTACCTTAAAAAGATTTATTTTATTTCCTGAAGCATTCTTCGTATAAAAAGTAAATGTTTTTGAACTGGAAGTCTCCGAAGCATACGCAACTTCCAATGATTCTGCGACGTCTGTTACTTTTACATAAATTTCTTTTCCATTCCAATTTCCAAAAACACGCTCTTCCCCTTCTTGGAGCACATCTCTGGACATTAGATTTGCATAAAATTCCTCCATTTCTGGTGAAATTTCATTATTTGCATATACCTCATCCCCGCTTACTGTATCTGCATCTTCTGAATATATACCTTCAGCTGCAAATACGGGAATTGAACCAGACATTCCCAATAATATCGCCAAACATAAAATACTACTCAATAATTTCACTTTTTTACACACAGACTTTTCCTCTCTTCAATTATATTTTTCTAAATACTGCTTAATGTAAAATTCCTTATTAAAAATCCATATTTCTATAATTGTTTTACCACCTCCAACTACTATTTTTATATTCTATTTGCTACATGCCTCCTTTCCTACTGTTTCATTCTTAAATTATAGTCTTTAATATACTTATTCATCCATGCATCGACAAGTATTGTCTTATTAGACAACATCAAAATATCATATTATTTGCACAAAGTCAACAAGAAAAATATTTTTTTAATACCACTTGCAAATATTGTTGACTTACACAACATTTGTCTGTTATACTTTTTTAAAGACAATAAATACTTAATCACTCAGCCAATGAACAACAAGAAAGGCATAAAAATGAAACTAACAAACAGGGAACTAGCCGTCATGCGGGTACTATGGGAAGCTGAGAAACCGCTTATGGTATCTGAAATCGTACAAAGGGATAAGGACGGAACCATATACAGCGTGCAGCGGATTATCCAGAACTTAATCAAAAAGGACATGGTTGCAGTAGACGGTATCGCCTACAACAAGAAAGCTTTAGGCAGGACTTTCAGACCGCTTGTCGGTTCGGAAGTAATAGAATTAGACGCCATCCGGGAAATGCTGGACGGTCTGGTCAGCAAGAACATCGCGGCGTCCCAGCTGATTGCATCGCTGCTTCCGACGGACAATAATGAAGAAACATTAAGGGAACTGAATCATTTAGAAGAGCTTATAAGCGAAAGAAAACGCCAGATACTTGAGGGCAAAACTACTGATGATGCGAAAAAATAGGAGCTTGTCATGGATATTTCTTTTGTATCTTTTGTAAATACATTATTATTTGGCACCATAGCAATCTTATTGCTGGGTTTCCTTATCAACAGGGCTGACATAACATCTAAGAAATGTTTTTTATTTTTTTCCTTTATTATTCTAATGATAATCATAAGGCTTTGTCTGCCAGTTGAACTGCCATTACAGAATAATGTCAATATTACAAAAATATGGCCTGACATTTATCTTGCTATTTATCATTGTAAAATTACTTTGGCAGGAAAAGAAATTCCCCTGCTGTTTTTGTTAATGATGATTTCCATTACAGGCAGTATTTTCTGTATGGGCAGGTTTCTCTTATCTTACAGTCTGATTAGCCGTACCCTGAAAAACTATAAGCCGGTAAACGACGATATGCTGGACAGAATCATGCTGCGGATAAACAGGGAACAGAACCGGAACGTCCGCTTCCGCTTACTGAGCAGTCCTGAAATAACCACGCCCTTCCTCTTCCACGTCCGCAGCCCCGTCATTGTCCTGCCTGAAATCACATTATCGGAAGAGGAATGGTATTACATACTGAGCCACGAAATGTCCCACTACTATCATAAAGATTTATGGATCCGGCTTGCCTGTGAAGGACTGCGGATCATCTACTGGTGGAATCCGTTCGTTTACCTGCTGCAAAAGCAGATTGCCAGATTCCAGGAGCTTCATATTGATGCAACAGTTACCCGGAATTTATCGGAAATCCAGAAACTGGATTACTTAGAATGCCTGATTAAGCTTGCAAAATTACAGCATTCGCCCAGAAAGAAGTGGATTGCAGCGTTTCGGAATGAGACGGAAGGGGAATTGCAAAAGCGGATCAAAAGGATTCTGTATCCTTCCGGGGAAGGTTCCCCAAGGAAAAAGCGCAGTGTCTCAAATGTGCTGGCAGTGGTTCTGCTAATTTTATGTACACTGTTTTTACCAAACCTTATTATTTTTGAGCCATACGGACCTATCCCGGAAGATATTTTGGAAGGTACATTTAGTATTAATGCTGACAATAGTTATCTGCTTCTTACAGAAGAAGGCGTTTATGACGTTTACGTTGATGATGAGTATATTGCAACGGTTACTCAAATCTTCGATGATAGTTTGAAAGTAATAGATAGCAAAGGGGATATTATAAAATGAAAAAACTCTTATTCATTGCAACAGGTTTATTTACAAGTATTTTATTAAGTGGCGGAAATATAACCGTTTATGCGCAACAACCCTATACCGTTTCCGTAACCAATACTATCTCTACAGGGATTAATAATGCTGCTCCTTATTCTATTAATTATGAATGGCGGTATAAAATTGAAAATGGGAAATTTTACCGCCGTCTTTATGATATTAGAAACCAACGCTGGATAGGCGATTGGGAATTAGTCCCCTAATCCATAAGCAATTTCCAGTATTGTCTCGCATTCTCAATGGAAAATGCGTTCCACCGGCTGACATAGGCAAGCACGCCGCGGTCTTTACTGTTCCCGGACGCAAGCGCATTTAAGGTATCCTGCATCATGGCGATAGAATCGTCCACGGATTTTTCGCCGCTGGCAAGCCTTTGAAGCTGCGTCCGCCAACTCTCGGCAGCATGAAGATTATCCGCTTCTGTCGTCTTCACTTTTCCCAGCTTCCAGATAATTTTTTCCTCTTCACTCAATGGAATCATCCTCTTGGAAGCCGTTGTATCATATAGCTGGGCGTTACTTTCCTGAAAATCCTCCCAGGATGAGCGGTATCCTTCCAGCGCTTTCGCATTATACTCGTAATACTTGTCAATCAGATTATCGAACGTATCCCTCATATGTACAGGCACAAATTTTTCAGAAAATTGTCGCAGCGCAGCCGTTGATGATTCTAATTCAAACCTTGCCGCATAGGAAGACAGCTCGCCGCAGAGAGCCTCCTTTTCCTGCAAAGTCCCAAAAAGACTGTTCATGCTATAAGTCATTCCGCCTAGAAGGCATTCAGCCTGTAAGGTTTCCTCATCACTAAGATTATCATAAAAACCCATTTCCGATAACGCGTCACTAAAAACGGAAAACTGCGTTCCAATCCTATCAAATGGATTTTCCGGGTTCCATAAAAAGCCGTATTCCTGGCGTATACGTTCCTCTTCGGCTCTCTGTGCTTCTTTCCTTTCCCGAATCCCGCTCATATATTCAGCCGCCTCTGGCGAAATCGTTACTGTGACGCCGCTCAGCTTTTCCTTCAAGGCTTCCGCAGCCTGCAGGTCTTGCTGCGTGGGCGTTATGGAATTATCTCCAAGATTTTTCTCATGCATCCGTCTCTCGTAAACGCCGCCTGCAATCGTCCTGTTATCACTGCTATAATCAAGCCTGTAATCACTATATGAATCAAATCTGTATTTCGTATCATCAATTCCGTTCCACATGAAATAAACCTGCTCCTTCCTCAGCGTGTGAATATTATATAGATGTTATCGGATGGTTTTGTATTTTATTATAGTTCAGGGGGAAAAATTTTTATAAAAATCCCAAATTCAGTATTGTATTTTTGAATATAAATATGCTATACTACGTTTATCAACTATTTTCTACATGCAGGGCGGTTAAATCGCCCGCATTCATGATGGATTCTCTTTCAGAAATCCCATGCTGATAACACAACTTAACAAAGGGCGGGGGTTTCACAGCAGACTCCTGCAAAACACAGGAGGAACTATGGATAACAGAAGAAAGAAGTACGAGGAACTTACGATTGTTGATGATTTTATGTTCGGAAAGGTGATGCGCAATCCGAAACACTGCAAAAAGCTGCTGGAAATCATTCTGGATATGAAAATCCGTGAGC
>JAMPHJ010000082.1 GCA_023663465.1 Muribaculaceae bacterium
TCGTTTCCGCGGACACGGCAGACAATGATACGGAAGTAGAATCTACGGAAGGAGGAGCGGCAGCCTTGCCGGAAGGCGGGGACGGTCTGGAGCTTTCGGGAGCCCCGGAGGTAAATCCTGATAAGGCGCAGGGCGATAGCCATACAATTACTTTTGCAGATAATGCGCAGGTAACTGTATCGGAAAACGGCGCTGCTTTTGAGGAAACTGCGGACGCAGATGGCGCTTATACCTTCAAAGCGGATCCCGCAGAAGGCTATAAAATCACTTTAATATCTGTGTATAAAGACAGTGATAAAAACACAAGTCCGGCAGACGGCGAAACCGGATGGGAATCTGCAGAGGCTGTTGCAAAATGGACTGAAGACGATACCGATACGGATACGGTTACTTATGATACTGATAGTAAAACATACAGCATTAGTGAAAGCTTACTCGCTGTACCGAGCGAAAACTTCACCATCGTTATCAAATCCGAGCAGATAACCTTCGACGTTACTGTCACGCTTTCCGATACGGAAAAATCGAATATCACAAGCTGGACATACGGAATTAATACCGAGGAAGCTACTGCAAAGAGTGGCACATTTGATACGGCAATTGCAGTTCCTTATGACGGCACGCTGAAAATCGCACTGACGCCCGCTGACGGACGCATTGCGACTGTAATGAATGGTACAACAGAAGTGACTGCTGGTACTGATGGCGTGTATACGATTGAGAATATCAAAGCAAATGCCACCATCACAATCACCACAGCAGAAGCTCCTGCAGAAACCTACGACGTTACTGTAGAAGAAAATGCCAATGCAGAAGTCAGCTTCGACGGATGCGAGGGATATGCAGACAATAAAATTGCCAAAGGCAAAGACCTCGTTTTCGCAGTAACTGCAAAGGCAGGTTATAAGCTTGCAAGTGAAGGCGCAGTGCAGTATAAAATCGGCGACAGCGCAACGGATTACACGACAGTAACCGCTGGCGCAGATGGCAAGTATACAATTAGCAAAGATATAATTAATGATAAGGTTTTCATCAAAGTAACTGTTGAACAAAAAGAGGAAGTTACCGCGACAACAGTGAAATTTAATCTTGACGGCGTAACAGTAAAACTTGACGGTCAGACGGATGCTGTAGATGCAACAACTGAGGTAGATTTAAATAAGGGCGGCACTGAGTCCCTTTCTTTCACAGTTGAAGCAGACGCTGACAAGGTATTAAGATATGTAGCAACGTCAGCCGATGGAAAATCCGGCAAGCTGACCGCTGGAGCAGATGACAAATATACCTTCAATTTGTCTGAGGCAGAGGGTGCTGAAACAACCATCTATGTAAAAGCAACCGCATTAACAGACGTCGCTGTAAAATTCGACGGTACGTTAGACGGCGAAACCGAGACAGCGAAGGTTTCTACGGTAGTAGTTGCAGATAAGGCCGTAACTTCTACAGCTGTAGAGAATAACACGGTTAACGCAAAAGAGAATGATACAGTACGGTTTATCGTAGAAGGGCAGAACTCCTATAACGTTACTGCTGTAAAAGCAGGAAACGCGGCGGTGCCTTCTGAAACAATAACAGGCGTTACATTGAACGGCGGCGCAGAAACGACAAACCTTACCGTATATACCGTGGATCTGACAGACGTCACGGACACAGAATATACTGTTACAATCGAGACTTCTAAGGAAGAAGAACCTACTTATTCCGTAACGTTGTCGGATCGGGGCACCGTTATGCCTGGCAAGCAGAATACTGAAGACGGCAGCATCATGTATCCGGTGGATTATGACTTTACTTATACGGCACAATTGATGCAGGGCGAAACCCCTGTTGAACTGGGCGCTGTAAAAGTATTGGATTATGCCGGTACTGCAGCGACAGACGTCACAGCGGCAGTGGCTGCCGATAAGATGTCTGCCACAATGTCTGTTACCAAAGAAGCTGTGGGCAAACGCTATACAGTAGAGCTTTACCGTGCGGCTAATACAGGCGCTGACGCAGAAGCTGACGCATTCTTCTATATACTGGTATCTGGCGTGCTGAAAATCAGCAAGGTAGAAGGCGTATCCGAAGATAATAAATTGACGCAGGACGTAGATACGCAGAAGACCTATGCGGTTACCCTGGCAAAGGAAGAAGACACGATAGGCGCAAACCCAGATCATATCAGGGCTGTAAGCACTGGCAGCATTGACGCTGGAATTGAAGTAACAGACGACGGCGAAGTCAACCTTGTCGTAACGACACTTCCTGTAACGGAAGCAAACATCGGCGATGCAAAAGGAACCATCAAACTGCAGCACATGAAGGGTGATGGTACAGGCGAAGACGTGTTTGCTGAAATTATAGTCAATACACAGATACCTGCCTGGGCAAAAGGCGAGAATGCCGTAACCCCGACAGTAAAACAAGACTCTGCGACAGACGTTGCACTGACACTGGAATTAGGCGCAGCGGGCGTAACAGAGCCGAAGACAGGTAAAGTATGGTATCAGGTAGAGATTACACCGCAGGATAATACGAAAGAGGGACATCCTGACTTTGCGGGCGGCATTACAAAATTCTATGTTGAGAAAACAGGCGATTCCCAGAAAGAAAAAGTCAAAGTGCTTAGTGCAGCTACCGGCAAAGGTCAGGAATGGAAGTTCGACGTAAAAGTCAGCCTCGTTCAGACAACAGACGAATACGAACCGGGAAGCAGTAACACAGCTTTTACCGGTGCAAACACCGCAGAAGCAAAAGGGGATAATGCATTTTCTACGAGAGACCCTTACTTTGAGGCGAAACTGGCGCTGAAAGCGACGAAGACCAAGACCCTCTATACAGGTCAGGAAGATATTGCGATTGCAACGCTGAGATTCAGCAGCGCTAATGTATCCATTACGGATATTAATGTTAGCGACATCGAGAGCGATAAGAAGCTGGGACGTAGTAATGCGTTCAAGGTAGAAAACGGAACGCTCTATATGAGCGTGGGTCACAGCGCAGACATTGGCAAACACAAAATTACCGTAACTGCGATAGCTCCCGCGGATACTTATCCGTCCAGCGCAAGCATTACGGTTACGGTTGTCAAAGGCATCGAAACTATCAGCCTGACAAGCGCAACTGACAAGGTTTATAAAGGAAGTGCAAAGGCGACATTAAAGACTGCAATTGCTTACAATGCGAGAACAACAGCGCCCAAGACCAAGAAAGTTACCTACGACCTTGTAAAGAAAGTATATAACAGTGATTTAAAGAAGGACGAATATGTGCCTTACAAACAGGCAGATAACTATGTCACAGTCAATAATAAGGGCGTCGTATCAATCAATGCAAAATATACGCCGACCGAGGAAGACGATACCTTCTGCGTAAGAGCGACTGCAGCCGATTTTACAGGCAATACTGTTTACGGCGTAACAGACGAAATTACGATTACCAGTCAGCCGGTAGAGCTGGGCGAGGTACGCATTCTTACAACAACTCATGGATGGGACAATGACGAGACATATTATAATGTCCTTAAAAATGACGGCATGAAATTTACTTCTAAACAGTTAAACGGCGCGCAGGTCATGGTATTAAAGAGCGGCGCTTCGGATGAGGTTAAGGCGTTAGATAAGTATACAAAAGAGCAGATTCAAGAGAACTTCGTATACCCGAACGACCCTCAATATTTAACTTTTAAGTCCGGCAACGCCAAAGCTTTGACCATTAACGCTCAGGGTACTATAACCGTTAAGAAAGCAAAAGTTAACAATGTAAAAATCACAGTTTCCGCCAATGACGGACGCAAAGTAAGTGTCGCTAATAAAAACACGAGTTCATTGACACTCAACATCGTTTATGCGGATGAGAAAAACCTGGCTGTATTGGTAGAACAGTTTGAAGCCAGACCAGGGTATAGTAGCGATTGGAGACTCGGCGAGTATAATGAACTAACAAGGCTAATCGACAATGGCGATAAAGCTGAGTTCAACGGCACTACAGACACTATCCTGAAACTTACGGTACAACGGCCGGATGAGGATGGCTGGGCTGATGTAGATACATTCAATGATTACACATTAAAGGTACAGAACGCCAAGGCATTAACCAAAGCCAGTGTAAACGAATACGGCGGTCTTGTGACTTACATCGTAGCCAATAAGCAAAAGGCGACCATTACCTTGACCAATAAGGCGGAAGAGGCGAATGCGAGAACCAAGAAGTTTACCATCGAAAATACAGGATGGACGACCGTAGCAGCTGCCAAAGTGAAAGCTGATAAGAGTCTGGTAGCGGGCACAAAAAGCTGGCAGCAGGTAACTTACAAGACTACGAATGTGAAAAACGTGGCTCCGGTAAACGACGGCAATACCTTCGTTAAGGTAACCACCGACGCTTCCGACCGCATGAACAGTAAGAAAGCCGGTCTTTATCAAGCTTTCGAGAATGCAGCTGACCAGATTAACAACGGATATATTCCCGTACAGCCGGACGGTACGTTTACGTTGCACTTCAATCCAGAGTGGTTTGATGACGGGAATAGCGGACGTGAAAGAACCAGCATTCCGGCGGGCAGCTACAAACTGCAGCTTACTTATGGTACGGTTGATGAGCACGGAGCCTTCAATCCGACAACCAAGACAATCGCAGTGACGTTGAAAGCAGTTAACTCGAAGAAGCTTTCTTACAAACCTGTTACGAGCGTGAAGTTATCCGTAACGGATAAAGCGGGCGTCCTGCTGACAGGCAAGAAGACCAACTTCCCTGAGGGTTCTATTGAAACATATGATAATTTAACGAATGTAATTGTTAACGGTAAGTCCAACCGGTTTACAGACTATTTTGAGCTTGTTACGGTTAGAGGGGTTGGAACTACATTAAAATTAAAAGATAGTGAAAAGCTTTATCTGGCGGCGTTAACGAGAAACAACATAACCGATACAGCAGTATACGAAGCGAATACTCCGGAAGCTGCATCAGCAAAAGCAGAACTTATTGCAGCCGAACTTGCTTTCATTACCGGAAACACGGCGGATGCAAAAGCGATTCGTACCGGATACATGACTTTTAAGGTTAGCGGAAAGAGCTATACAAATGAAGATGCGGATGAATATGTGACAGCATCTTTAAACGGTCAGACCAAAATCACCGTAACCTTCACCAACGCATCCGATGCGACGAAGAAGAAGACCATCAACAAGTACACATTGAGCAAAGCGACGATTGTAGAAGGCGATACATCCGCAGACATAACCGTTAAAGCGGGGAAAGTTCCTGCAGATATCGCATATGCGGCAGTCAAAACAGGCGAAGGATTCAGCGCAGATGCAGATGGTTCCATCATTACGCTGAGTACGAAAGCTGCAAAAGACGTAGGGAAATATTCCCTTACACTGAGTATCCTTCCGGCGGACAGCTATTATGTGGCAAATGTTGAAAACAGCGCCGAAAAGGCGGCATATGACGCTGCGAAAACAGCAGTTATCAATGCGAATAAAGAGTTAAAGGCGGCAAAAGATGCACTCAAAGCAGGCGATGAAAGCGACCAAACTGCGTATGCCGCTTTGCAACAGAAAGTAGCAGATGCGCAGACAGCTTTAGACACTGCAAATGCAGATAGAGACACTAAAAAAGCTGCTTTGGCAGTTGTTATCAGCCAATATGGCATTGAAGCCAAGACCGACGTTACCGTAGTGGCAGCGAACAATAAGAGTGGCAAGAAGATTTCCATCAGCCAGCTTGCGCATACGTTCACCAGCGAGCAGTATGATGGAAGCAAACAGCCGAAAGACCCGAATGATCCGGACAGCGTGGATACGTTTAACGAGGTATATTGGATTCATGTTCCTTATACGCGGACAGCGGGCTTCCAATATGAGATTGGCGAAATTACATCTAACGATAAACTGATAGATGGCACCGCTGATAAACATCTGATTTCCTTTGGTTATTTCCATGACGATGAGACGGATGAAGATGTTATCGATATCACAATGAAGAAGAGCGACCTGCTTACGGCGATTGGCAATAGAAAGACAGCTTACAGTACCGCTAAGAAGAAAAAGACCGTAAGCGTTAAGGCAACCATCAACTTCGGCAAATGGGAAGAAGATGCGGAAACCCATGAGAGGATTTTTAATACCGATGGCGTAAAAGCAGAGGAATTTACTTTCAAATTAACGATGCCGATGAATCCGACAGAAATTTCTAAGGATGCAAAAGGCAGTTATGCGGAAGTCATTGAAGTGTTAGATGCAGAAGGAAAAGTTGCGGAAATCGGTGCAGCAGCCGGAGAAAACTTCACAGAAGATGTCCGTGACTGGAATAATGCAGGAATTATTGACCATGCTATGTGGCTTGTAGAAACAGAATTAAAGAAGATTGCACCAAACGACAGCGGCGTTATTATTGACATGGAAGGCAATCATAATTATGACTATGACGCAACAGACATTTTGACGAGACCGACCGCATTCCAGCCGGGTAACATCAAGATTAAAGCAACGCTTATAGATGGGTCCACATGGGTATGGAATCAATCGAATATAGGCGATGAAGGCGTAGTTAGTAAGTCATATACTTTTGACGTAGCAATCCCTCGTCTGAATGAGCAGCCGGAAGATGTAGAATCTCTGTTGAGAACCTTCGTAGATACGAAATATGGTATAACAACAGATAATCCGAGCGGAGACGGCGGTGCAGCCTTCATGAATCGGGTTCTCGGAGAAATGCCCGAAGAGGATGAACGTGAGCTTATCGACTACCTCAGAGACTATATGTACGGTACTTTCCAGACAAATGCAAGAATGGCTGCCGGATTATTACAGGATAGCGGCGTAGGCGCAAAGACCACTCTGCGGTTAGATTTGCATAAGAATAGCACACCGGGTGCGGATTATAGTGATGTGGATACAGATTGGAACGAAAGCGTCGGCATTAAAATACCGACAACAGAAGGGAATGGTAAAGTACTTGGTTCCCTGCATGTTTATGGTCCGAGATATGGCGGCGACGAAATCTGGGTACCTTTTAGCTTCACGATTCCTAAGATAAAAGGGCTGAGTGATACAAAGGATGCTATTGAGAGTGCATTAAACTATGAGGCAGATAATAATGCTACAGAGGAAGCTCTTATAGCAGAGCTTGAAGCAAAAATCAACGCGGCGATTAACAACAAAGCCATCAAATGGGCATGGGTACAGCAAGAGGTCGCTGGCAAGACGGTTAACTACACTTACGCAGCCGCTGGTTATAACGAGAATGGCACTGGCAAAGCAGGTTCGATAACAGGCACAATCAAACTGACAGACACCAGCGTTGAAGAAACTGCTGACGCGTCAGAAAGAGAAGCTACGGTTAATGTGAATGTTACGATTAAAGCGTTCACAGATGTTAGCGATATCATAGCCAGCGTAGAGGCTGTTGCCGGAAGTACAGCGCAGCAGGATGAAGAGGGCTCTGAGACACTCTTAGGCGCAGTAAAAGAAACAGCATCCGCTCTTCTGAAAGCAGGTGCAGAAGCAGAGGACGTTGAAAAAGCAGTAAAGGATAAAGTTCTGGAAATGGCAAATGCACCCCTAAAGGACGAACCTTTCGAGGTTGTATACGCAACCACGACAACAGGCGAAGACACTACGACAGAAGATATCTTCAAATTTGAGGCATTTACCTATAAGGATGCCGGAAGCCTTTCCTATACGCTCTGGATTAAAGCGACAGGAGACTTTGCTGAAACCTTAAACAAAGTAGACGGACATATTACAGGCGGTGTAATTGAAATCGCAGAAGGAGAAAGCAGTGCATTAAAACTGAGCGCAGACCCTTATCTTCTGACGCTGGAAGTGTTGGCGGAGGAAGTTAAGACGGCGTTAGAACCCAACGAAGATGAAACTGACCCGGATAAAGTTGTGAAGTATACGAACAGTACTTTGCAAAACGAGGTCACAACGAAGGCAACAGATGCTATTAAGTCCCTTGTTGGCGATACGAGAGCTGCTTCTATCACAGTAGCAATCGGCATGAAAGATTCAGAAAATGGTGGAAAGAAAACAACCTGGAATCTGAAACCTGCAACATTTGCAGAAACGGGCTTACTGGAATTTGTCCTGGAACTGACAGAATCCCAGACGGATGAATCTGGAGAAGCGAAAGAAAAGACTGTTTCAATCGACTTCATCGGAGAAAACGGACTGGTAATTGACAAACTGGATGCTAGTGGGCCCGGCGGTCTGGCGGCTGTCAAAGCAGAAGTTGAAAGAGCTGTAAAAGAAGTTGGCGTTAAGAACGAAGGAACTGACGCTGATACGATTGAAAGTCAGCAAACCGAACTTGTAACAGCAGCAGAAAACGCTGTGAATGGTTCTGGTTACAGCATTAAAGTATCAACAGGATTGGCTATTACGCAGTCTGCGACCTTGAATGCGGAAGGCAGCGCAACGATTACCTTCACATTGAAAAAAGAGGGCGCTTCTGATGAAGCTTGGACGATTACCTTTACGATAGCAAAGCTTGGGCAGACTATTGAAGAAGCAAAAGGCGTTATTGAAGGGCTGATTGCAAAGGGCTATGAAAACGGTGTTGCAGTTACCAATGACATATCAGCTCTGAAAACAGAGGTTATCAGTAAAGTGGATGCCGCAAAGACAGGCGTAGAGCCTACACTAAAAGAAATATATTCAGTAGCATGGTCTACGGAAGATGGCGCGGATTTAACAGCACAGCAGGATGATGATAATAAAGTAACTGCCTATAAAGGTACGCTGGTTCTTTCTGCTGATGATGAGGAAGACGTTACCATTGAAGTAACCCTGGACGTCCAGACCCTGAAAGAGGCTGTAACAGCTGCTTGTGAGGCAGTTGCAGAAGTAAAAGCTGCTACGGGTTACGATAAAACATCTGTTGAAGCCACAGCCTTTACAGACGCAGTTGCGAAAGTCCTGAAAGAAGGCAATACGGCAGTGTTTAGTACAGAATCTGGCGAAGCGTTTGCAGCTGCTGATGCAGACGGAGAAGTTTCTGGAATACTGGTTATTACGCATAAGGAAAAGGATGAAAGTGGAAACGACGTTACTACTACGGCGAAAATCAATATAGCTACAGGGGTAGAAGTAACGGAACCCGAAACTCCGAACGAATAGTAATCGGATCATCCGAAGAAGTACGGAAGTAAAGAAAGTTAGAAAAAAATGTCCCAGGAACCGGAAGGGTTCCTGGGATGTTTTTTTAGGGGTGAGGGAAGATTTAAGGGTATATCTGGCAGACATCTTTTTTATAATGCTCCAATTCGGATTCTATGCAATTAAATACCTGCACTGCATCTTTAAAATTCAGGATTTCATTAACCAACATCCTCAGCTGCCGGATTTGTTCAGATTTTTTATCCGTACAATATTCAAGTAACGATTTTTCCATTACTTCCAGAAAATAATCATACAAATCCGCCGCAAGGTCGGTAAGCGCACACGCTTTTGCTTTCTGTACGCCTTCGTCTAATTCAATCGTCTGTTCTTTTGACAGATATTCCTTTAGGCAGATACTGTTATTAAAATCAAAAGAGCGGGCGGCTTCGGACACCTTGCGGACTTTCTGTCTGGATTCCTCAATTCTGTCTGACGCAGTAAACTCTTCTACCGTCTGGTTATACGCACGGATAAATTCAAAAACCGTATTGTAGGTTTTACTATCCTTCCCTGTCGGTTCATGCCATAAGCCGCTGTCCAGCATGACCCGGAATACCGTACTGATACGCGTTATATCCTGAATCTGGGTTTGATCCAGCATATCCTCTATCGATACCGACTGATGAATCAGAAAAGTGTTCAGATAATCCTCCGCACCCATCGCCAGGATGAGAATCATTTGCAAATCGGCATAACATTCACTATAGACTGATTCTATCAGCCCAAGATACTCTTTGTAATTATCCTGACGCGTTGGTTCGCTCATTATTTGTATCTGCCTTTTTATTGTCCGGCATTTCATATCGGCATATTGTCTGGTATAATTCATGACATAAGCTCTCTGATTTTCTTTCCCGATTCCGACGGTTTCCAGAGATTCATCATAGAAATCAGCATCTGATTTTATCTGTTCTCGATAATATTCTTCAGCAAATTCCTGAAATCCCGTTAATTGATCCAGTTCTTTAATAAACGCTATACCTTGCCGGGACAGGTATTGCAGATAGTCCCCTGTTTCACTGTCAGAATCATGTCCTGATGTTTTCTCGTCATCAATCGGCTTTCTCGTTAAAAATTCCTGCAGCGCTTCATGGGTATCTTTATCCAGCATACACTCCTGCGCAACCCAGCAGACCAGTGTATGCCAGATTTTCTGTTTACGGACGCCATCCCTGCATCTGAGGGTGTTCCCTACATAATGAGCCTGCTCATGAATCAACTGATGCAGAACCGACTGAATATCATACAATGCCTTCTCGCTGATCATCACCGTCAGAATCCTGTCGCAGGGCGGCTTTTCGTCCAGAGAAATCTGTTCCAGCATAATCGTCGGGGAAAAACTTGGATAAATCAGGAACGTATATTGATAATCATCATCTTCTTTTAAAATTTGCTTAATGCGGTAATTATAAGCGCTATAAAATGCCAGAATCTTAGGCGGAACAGAATAAAATACTGCATTAAACGCCGTTGCCTGGACAAACTGCCGGTCATTGTGCATCGTACTGTTTACCAGAGTATTGAGAGCAGTAAAATATTTATCATAGCAATTGGATATCTGTTCTTCCGATATCTGTTCTTCCGATTTCTTTTTATCCTTCTCAGAACTGCTTGCCAACGCATCGATTTTAGACGTCATATAGGATATAAAGTGTAGAAAGGATTCATAAATGCAACAGACAAATTCTTCTGCAAAACCATTTTTTACAATACTGCAGATACAGTCCCGGACTTCATATACGGGCAGGATATAACGTAAATAACGTTCTTTGTCTTTACCGCTCATCTTCTGAAGCGCCTGCTCCAGTTTTCCGATTTCACCCATAAGCCGCGCTGCAACTTTATCATGAACCGCTTCCAATTGAGTTGTGTCAACAGAATCCTCACAAATTTTGGAAAGATGAATGTCCGGATCATCCGTTACTTTAATGAAAGTCTCAAATGTCCAGAAAATATTTTGGTTTTCCTGCTTATGTAGCTTGTCCATAATTTCCATCAGCCACCTGGTATTGGCATTTTTTTTGGTAATGGATATGTCGTGTCTCCCGAATAAATGGGACAGCTCCATTTCCTTATTTTTATTTTCCTCCGCATACCATAGTTTGAATGCCTGATGATTTCTTATACTTAAATTAATTGTTGCCTGAAATGTTTCTGTGTCATTTTCCCAATACTGTTCCCGCTGTCGCTGCAGACCGGGCGCCTCTTGAGTATCTTGTGGATAAAAGCTAATCATGGAAAAGGTGTCAACGATTACCTCATTCCGTTTTTTGTCCTTCGGCGGCTCAAATAATTTTCTGGTGTTCTGCATAAATTGAACGATTGATATTTCGTTTGAAAATAATACAATATCGCAATAATCATAGGAAATGTAGCTTAAATAATTTTTCTGAAATACTTTATGTATTTTCTTTAACGCCTCTTTAAGCATTCCGCTATGGCTGATATGAATCATCGAAATGAAAAGGTATGGATAGGCGACGCCTTTTTTATTCCAGAAATCCCGTACGGACGCTTCGGTAAAACAGACGCCGTCCCCCGCCTTATCATTGCATATGTTTAGAAACAAAAGCTGCTCTTGGGAACTGAAATCCACAAGCTGTTGTTTCTGTTCTCCTTTTGCAGCGACAAGCCTGTGATACCCCGCCGTAAAAGGATGCCGTGTGTCACCCTTGTTTTCGAGGGGGAATTTGCCGGACAGGTCTTCATCGGTTACATCGATGATTTCAAATGCGTCGTAGCACCCCAGAATTACAGTCTTCGCTTTCACTTCGGGCAAAGAAAAGCTCTTAGGCACATACCACTTATTCAGTTTCATAATTTTAATGTCGGTTTTATTTTTCATGCTAAATAACCATGCCTTTCTCTTAGTCTGCGATAGTGGTCTCTTTCCGGCATTTATGCACGTTTTTTGTAACTACAAAAAGGTTCTTACCCATCCAAATGCGGTGTAAGAACCTGCTTCTGTCCCATATATCATACTGCACTATAAATTCATCCTATGGATTTTTTGTCTAGTGAGTAAAGAGGAATGGTTAGTTTCCATATTGCCGGTATGGTAACTGAACTTTCTATCCGCATCTTCATCCGGCTCCATATATTGTATACTTAAAGAAACGCGGTTCTCCTGATCCCTTAGTTCTTGTAATCCTGTCCTGTCCACGGAATATCCTCCTTTAGCACTCTGTATCCAACGTCGTATAGTCAATTATACTACTATAGAGGTCAATTTACAAGCCTTCAATTTTCCCTCTAATCTTTTATGTAAATCCGTTTTCAATGACAGGAGTTTTTACCCATCCGGTTTCCCGAATTCAATCATATCCACAGTTCCATCCTCTGAGTATATTACTATCATGACTTTGCCCAGGTCGCGCCTGATTTCGGCAAGACTGCCGCTTTCACCAGTAGAAGTCTTTTGTGGATCGCCAAAATACGGATACTTTAAGGCGGAATTGTAACGGGAACCCCGCGCAATATTCCCTTTCTCACCGCTGAACCCATCCAGAATCATGCCGACTCCATAGACTTTTCCGGCTGTATCCATCATGATGCTTCCGTCGATAGCCCCGAATTGTTCGATATGCTCTGTTAATACCAGCGGTTCGCCTGCCGCAAAACCATAGTCTGCATCGCCTAACCTCCGCACTTCTTTCTCAGCAACTGCAGGTTCCATGATGACAAGCATAGTGCCGTGCTTCTGTTCTTTTGCGCGAAGGATATTTTCAATCAGCAGGTTATACGCATCTTCACTTTCCCCAAAATAGTTTGTTAATTTTTGGACGAGATAGTCCTTCTGTAAAGAATAACTAATCTTATAATGTCCATTTTGCGCCGTTAATATATACTTATCATTTAGAAAGATATCCCATTGCATATGCTTTTTAATTTCTACCCTGAGATAAGGAATGTCGGCGCCATCAGCGGCTTTCATTTTATTGGCTAATACATCTTTATTACAAATCCCCAATACCTCAAATTTCCTGTTGCTTTCATCCGCTCCCAATACCAGGCACAAGTCATTCTGGGTAATCTGGAGCAGCTTTCTGATGAGCCGTTTATCATGAAAACTAAAATCATTTTTTTTAAAGTGATACTTAAAATCTTCCGGGGTAAAGCTTTCTATGACGCCATGCGGAAGAAATGCAAGGTTCGATTGGCATTCTGATTTTTCATAATACTCTCCCGAAAGATTTTGAACTATGGTTGCCTTAAATGGAGCAAATAGTTTCTCCAGTTCATTTTGTATAACATTTTCTGTATTTTGGATAAGGTCTTCCTCCTGAATTGCCGCATTTTCTGAATCTGCATTTGCTATGAGCTGGTTCAATTGCTCTGCAAACTGGCGGAACAAAGTTTTCACCGCCAGCTTTCCATGGTTATGATCCAGACGCCCGAAAGAAAATATCCAATATATCATACACAGACAGCCTTCATTGACGCTTGCCTGGGATTGTTCCAGTATAAAGTCTTTTTCACCCATCTTTTCCTGTACATAAGCTTTTACGAATTTGCTGTCGATATCGGGCAGCTTATCCTGGATGATAGTTTCTGGCAGTTGTTCTTTATCATAATAAACCGTTTTTTTATCCCTTGACAATTGCATACAGAGAGCATGGATTTCCATTTCTTCCTCAACCCAGGAATCGATAAAAAAATCTTTGATGACTTTCTTGAAAATCTTTTTGATTTTAACAATTTGTAAAGGGTTATTATCAACCGTAGTTTTCATTCCGGGAACCTGCTTTCTATAAGCGTTATTGTTGCAATTATAACATTCTTTAGAAGAAATAGTCGGTTTTTGGCAAAATTTGCAGGATTTTAAGCAAAATTTGCAAACCTTGATAAAGCCGTAGTCAATGAAACCTCGATTGCAAACCGACTTTCCCGTTTTGTAATCGAATTTCATATTTTGAAAG
>JAMPHJ010000083.1 GCA_023663465.1 Muribaculaceae bacterium
CCGCCACCGCGTCGATGACGCCCGCCACGATCTCGCTGTGGATGCCCGCCTGCTGTTTCATCGCGGCTATCATGCCGAGATTGATTTCTTCCATCGATAATCCGTTTAAATGCGTGTTCAGCAGGATATTCAATTTCAGCAGCGTCTCGTCGTCCAATGCCTCCGAAACGGTCAGCATGGAGTTTTTAATCACATTCCCCTCCACCACGATAACGGCAAGGAGCTGGTTCACATCTACGCGGGATAGCTGGATAAATTTCAGTTTATTGCTGCGGTACTGCGGCGCAGATACCATTGCCGCATATTCCGTATTATTGGCAAGCAGCTTCGCCGCCTGTTTCAGAAGGTGATCCATCTTGCTTTCTTTCTCAAGAAGCACTTCCTTCATTTCCTCTACTTCCCGTTCCTTCTCTTCCATCATCGTATCGACATACAGCCGGTATCCTTTATCCGATGGAATCCGTCCGGCGGAAGTGTGGGGCTGCACGATGTATCCTAACTCCTCTAAATCCGCCATCTCATTACGGATGGTCGCGGAGCTCAGGTTCAGATCCGTGTATTTGGAAATCGTTCTGCTGCCTACCGGTTCGCCTGTCTCTAAATAGTTCCGGATGATGGCCTGCAAAATCTTATATTTTCTTTCATCCAACTGCATACCCTTTCGCCCCTTTTGTTAGCACTCGACTCATTAGAGTGCTAACACCTTCTAGAGATAAATTATCACTTCACTATTTAATTGTCAACATATATTAGGAAAAAAATTATGAAAAAAGAATAAAAAACTGGCAAAAGTTTCAAAAAATGAAGCGCGGGTCCTATTGCCCGCGCTTCCATGTTGTCAGATTTCATTATTTTAAAGGTCTGCTATATCAGTTTCTGCTTACGATATTGACACTCATCGTAATCGCCGTACCGCTTGTATTGACGCCCTGTCCTTCAAACTCGACATACATTTTGATTTTATTCGCCTTATTGCAGGCATAGGACGGGGTTTTTAATTTTAAGACGACTTCCAGCGTGCCGTCGTCTTTCGGCGTATAGTCTAATTCAAAGGAATCCCACGATTTTTCATCTTTTTCCCCGAAGGAAATTCCTGAAACTTTTCCTACGCTGCCTTCTTTCGGCGTCACCCTGAACACCGCTTCATAATCCTTCTGCGCCGTATAGAGGTTCAGGCTGCTCTTATCCGTCGTAATCTTCGGCAGGGTCTGCGCCGTCTTAATCGTCAGATCCTTCGCACACCATGTACCGCCGCCGCTTCCTTCAAAAGAATAATTTTCCAGTCTGACCCATACTTTCACTTTATAATTCTTATTATTCTGGATTTCAACGTCTGCTTTCGGCGTTATATAAAGTTTGCCTTCCACCAGGGCGACGTCAAAATATTCACTTTCATTATCTTCGTATTCCACCGCATGAGTGGTTACGTCATAAAGCTTGGCTTCTGCAACCGTATCTTTTAAATTTGTAATAGTAGGCGTACAGATAATGCTGTTTTTCTGCGTATATTCTTCGACGTCACGCGCCAGCAGATTCACTTTTCCTTTCGTGGAAAGTTTTACGGATATCGCACCCTTGTGCACTTTCACTTTAAAATTTATCGCCTTGGCGGCAACGCTTCCGCCCGGTCCGCTGAAACTAGGCGTCATGGTAAAGGAATATGTCCCCTTGTCCGGTTTTAAATCCAACAATCCGGCTTTCAGCTTATTATCTTCTATTTTCCAGGAAAAGCTTTCCTCTAATCCTTCCCTGTTTCTGGTCGTACAGTGGATGCTTCCTATGGTTTCCTGCTCCTCTATCTCATACTCCTGCGGCAGGTTTTTATAAGTCAGGGCAAGCTCCGAAATCTCAGACTCTATGGCATTCCTGTTGAGCGTCAGACTGCCTTTGGCAGTTACGGTGGGCGCCGTATCCTCTACCTTGACGGTCAGCGTTACCGTATTAAATTCCGTATCGTATCCATTGCTGAGTCCCTGTACGGTACACTTATATTTATAAGTGCCCTTTTCAATATCGGAGTCAAGAAATTCCACGCGCCCGTTACCGTTCTCATCGCAGGTAATCCCTATTTTGGCATACTCCTCCTCTTTGCCACGCGGCGCCTGTGCAATAAATTCCTGATCTGATGCAAACTGCGTTCCCAGCTGATTGGAAGATAGCATAAATTCCGCCGGCTGTTCAGAATACTTCTTATTTAACTTAACAGTAGCGCTTTTCAATGTGATTTTCGGATTATTATCCGATACCGTAATCTTATAAGTAAAAGTAAACGCAGAGCCTGGCGCCCACTCGTTATTGCTGATGGAAAATTTGAAATTACCGCTTGACTGGCTTGCGGTAGTCGTCAATTCAATCTCTCCATCCTCATTAATTGAGTATTGCTCTTTGCGGACGCAGCTTCCGTACAGATTCTCAATCGTATAATTACTATCCAGTACAAGCTGTTCTTTCGTCTTCTTATCGATTACCTTCAATGTAACCGTCGTCGCATTGCTCGACTGGAAAGTACCCGCTGTCTTATCCAGCTTATAAGAAGGCTTGACAGTCTGTGTCGGTATGGTGATTTTATATTTCTTCGTATACTCCTTTCTATCCTGCATATATCCCTTAAATTTTAATACCAGATATCCGGTAACCGCAGGCTGATTCTTATTATTATGCGTATACGGCAGCATAGACTCGCTTTCCTGTGTAATCACGCCCTCATTATCTACGGTAAAATTCCTGGTAAATATTCCATCTTTATCTTCCGCTAACGGCTCCAGATCGTACCCTGAAATCTCCGCATCGCCTAAGTTCGTAACCACGGTCTGAATTTCCGTTCCGTCATTGGCATAAAAAAGATTTATCTTAGGCTGTTTCTTGACATAGGCCACCTTAGGATTCGGATAAGAGCTCTTCACCACAACTTTTAAAGGAATGACATAATCTGTGGACGCTACAGTTATCTTTACAAATAGTGATTTCGTCCCATCTGCAATCGTCCGTCCCCCCGTCGTGACCTTAAATCTGGCGACGGTATCCGTACTGGCAGCTTTGTCATATTTCGCATCAAGTTCTCTAGATTCCGTTTTATTCACAATACTTACAATCTCTACTTTGTTCGCCGCTGTCTCATCAATTTTCTGTCCATATGCACCAATAATCGTCAGCTCCGTCCCATCTTCCTGATTGGGATTCAGATTCAGTTTCGCAGAGCCAAGTATCGGCGTAAAATCTCTGACGCAGACAAGAAACTTACTGGTCACGGTCTTTTTATCGGCATTGGTTGCTGTGGCCGTAATCGTCGCCTCCCCGCCGGCGCTTTTCGGAATCGTAACCGTGTTGCTGGATGAGGCTTCCGCAGTCGAAGCTTTTGCCAGCTTTGCCACGCTCGTATCGCTGCTGGCCCACTTCAATGCGATGGAAAGATTATCGTCATTTTCATCATAAGCGGTTGCGGTCGCCTGAAACGTCAAATCCGCGCCGTTCAATCTCGTCTGGTCAATCGTCAGCCTCTGCATCTGAATCCCGCCAACCTCAACCTCATCGATTACGACATAATTATCGACAGAAGAAAGTTTTAATTTTAACGTCTCTACATCCGCCTTCACCACTTCAATATAAAAATTCTTCTCAATCTTATCTCCCAGTCTGCTAAGTACCGTTGTCGTAATCGTTGCCGAACCTTTTTTCAACGCCTTTATCGTACCGTCTGCGGAAACGGTGGCAACCTCTTTTTTGTTAGATTTAAAGGTAATCTTAGATGTGGGAATCACACTATTCTTATCGGAAGTATCTACCAGGAACAGGCGGGTCGTCTGCCCGACTTTCAATTCCACCCCATTTCCGGCGAGCAGTACCTCTCCGTTGGAAAATTCATATCTTACATCTTTTGCAATTCCTTTAATATAATTATTTGCGCTCGTACTCGTAAACTCTAGCGTAATAAGCGCGCCGCCCCGCGGCATTTTAAATACATTATCGCCTTGTTTGTTCTTAACAATCGGGACTCCGTTGCAGCACAGAGAATCTTTCACCACCTGATAACCATCGGGAAGCCCCGAAATACTGACATATAACTCCGTCCCAGCTTTAACGCCCTTTTTCCCATTTTGCTCATTTGCCTTCTTGTTCAAATCCTTATCATATACATAGATATCCACAACAACATCTGTAGGCTTATTTTCACCAGGTTGGACAACACACTGGAAAAATTCTTCCGTGTCTCCCGGATTATATAAAAGGAACTTAATTTTACTATGGGCTGTCGCATAGCTTTCTACCGATGAATCTTTAAATCCTATCATATAAAACTCTACGTTATTAGGAAATGCCAAGTCTGCACCAAACTGCACGCTGAAAGCGGGGATTTCCACTCTTTTCAGTCCCGTACAGCCGTCAAACGCATAGGACTGAATTTCCTTCAAACTAGGAGGGAGCACAACGGAACCCAGTTTTGAACAATTTTCAAAAGCATGGGAGGCGATTACCTGATTTCCCGGCTTTACCGCTTCTCCCGATTCTCCTAATTTTGCCGACGCAAAATTCACCAATACCAGATTGCTGCAGCCGTAGAAAGCATAATCGGATATGGTTTCCACGCCATTTGACAACGTAACTTCCGTCAGCGCGCTGCATTTTTGAAACACACCGTTTCCTATCGTCGTAACGCTGTCCGGCAATACAATCTTTTTAATCGCTTCACAGCCTTCAAAAGCAGACGCCCCGATATCTTGAAGCTGCACCGGAAAGACAAAATCCGCATCGGAGCAAAACTGCGTCAATGCCGTACAATGATAGAAAGCATAATCCCCAATAGATTGTAAGCTGCTATACAACGCGTCTTTCATATAAACCATAAACAGGCTTGCATCTCCATAAAACGCCCGGCTGCCTATCGTCGTAACAGTCTTGGGGATTGCCAGCTGCGTCAGCGCCTGACAGTCTTCAAAAGCGCCATCCCCTATCGTTTCCACTCCTGTTGGAATCGTAATGCCTTCTAGTTTCTCACAATTTTTAAACGCATTCTGCCCTATGGCTTCCACACCCGATGGCAGTTTTACATACGTTACTTCCCTATTTCCCTGAAATGCGTTTTCGCCGATTGTCTTAATGCCTTTTGCCGATGAAATGACAACCGTACCCGATACCGCCTCGCCATTGCTTGTCCTGATATCCGTCAGAACGCCCGCAGTCACTGTATATTGATATTCCTCGCTGGCGTCATAAGTAACTACCATACCGGTCTCGTCGGTAAAAGTACGCATCTGGACGTTTTTGACTGCCGTTTCGGCTCCGGTTTCCTCTGTGTCCGGTTCGTCGGTTTCGTCCGGTTCTTCGACGTCCGTTTCGCCATCTCCGGTCTGCGCGCCGTTATTTTCACTGCCGCCTTCGCCCGGCGTTTCGGTTTCCGCTCCGTTGTTTTCGTCTTCGCTGCCGCCTTCATCCGGCGTTCCGGTTTCTGCTCCGTTATTTCCGCTGCCGCCTTCACCCGGCGTTTCGGTTTCCGCTCCGCCGCTTCCGTCTTCGTTTCCATCCGGTTCGCCAGTTTCCGGTCTGCCGGTTTCTGTTCCCGCCTCACCGGTCCCGCCTTCGTCCGGCGTTTCGTCCTTTATTTCGCCGTTCCCATCTGTATCCGCCGCTGTGTCATTTGTCTCGCCGGCGTCTGTTTCTTCTGTGATATCTATTTCATCCGCAGCCATTGCAGTATTTTCATCCGTCCCTGTACCTGCTGCCAGAGCCGTAAAACTGCCGGAGTCAAATGCCATACTCAACACAAGAAATAGTGCCAACAGTCTTTTTCTTTTCATACGCTCCTCCATCTTTTTTCTTTTGCCGACCTTATCGGTAATTTTACTTATAGTTAATTATATTATACCAGCTTCTTGCCAATCATACAAGATATTGGGGTAAAAAAAATTGGGTTGGCATATGTTGTTTTTTGAAAAAGAAGGTTACAGCAGGTTATCTTAGACATGAAAAAATTGCTGTGAGGAATTCCCTATTCCGACAAAAAGAGCTGCCCCACAGATTATTTATCTGCAGGACAGCTCCAAATCCTAGTAATTAATTAAGGAATAAGTATTCCAATGTTCTTGTAGTATTTCTTTATCAACCCAATACTTGATAAAATTTCTGACACCATCTATCAGTCTCGCTTCATCCGGGGCATCTTGATATTTTTTTAATTCTGTAACAATATGATCCTGGGTAAATTCCTTCTCACCCTGCATAACAATCAGATTATAAATTGCAAAATCCAAAGTTTCATCTTTTGACCAATCCATTTTTACTGCACACATAAATTTTCCTCCCGAATCAAGATAAGTATTATTATAAAAGTAACTTCAAAGAAAGTCAATACTTTTTTCAATATCTAGTGTTTTTCTTTCTCTTTTTATACTAGATATGGTTGAAAAAAATCTTTTATGTAATCACAGACACTATTTGCAATCAATGTTCCGATATTCTTTCTTTCCTGCTGAAAGTCAAATGTAGACTGCCCCGCTTTATCCATATCTATATAAATAAAAAAGAAGGGAAGAAACTGCAGATTACTGTTTAATATGATGTTGATGTCCGAAATCCCTACCAATGTTTCCAGTTGCCTGCCCTTATCTTCATACCATTTTTTCCACAAATATAAATCCTTATTCATTCCCGTCTTCGGAGACTTGAAAACTACCAGATAGTGCTCTTTACCATACTCTGCAATAATATCTGTCACAATTTCCTGAAAAGGATCAACCTTTGGTTTCGTCGCCAATATGGTGCGGGTATAAAACAATAGAAATCCATCATTTTTTGTCAATGTTGTCCCTTTATTATATTTTTTCGCCTTCTGGAACAAAGATCTGATATTTTTATTAAAGCCCTTTATTTCAATACCGCCCTTTTTCATGCCCTTTTCAGAACTTATGGTTTCCAGCTTCTTTACCATATCTAAAATTTCTGTTTCATGGTGTACAAGTTCCTCTGCAAAAGCTCTGTCAATTGTGTAAAATTCTTCTTTCCGTTTAATCAGAGATGCAAACTGTCTCTGATTGGTTAATAACTCTGCAAGCATTTTATTTAAACACGTCGAATTACCAGTCTTAATCTTTTCAAAATAGACCTTTTTTAGCACAGTGATAAGCCATGCGTCATCCCATTGGCTGATAGCATATCCCCATTCTAAAATGGAAGCCTGTTTTTTAACCGCCTTCCAAAGCCCCGATATGTCATAAGGCAGGATATAACTGTCAGATTTCGTTTCCTTACCATCATTCATCAGGTATTCATATGCTATTTCTTCTATACTTTTCTGTAGGATATAATCCGTTTTAACAACATGATGATGGAAAATAATATTGTGATACATATTCCATCTTCTCATTAGAAAATCTTCTATTGTGTTAACCGTGCTTGCACTTGGGCAAAATAGAAAACGCTCTTCTTTTTCCACCATTTTCATATTGGAAATTATACGTTTATATTCAATAATCCCTGTATTAAACCCTGAATTCCACGGATCCCTGGATACATAATCCAGACGATCCCCATCCAGAGTCCCTGATATAATACTATGTAAATCTGCACAAAAAGAATCTGTTTCCGTCAGAATTTTTAAAACCAGCTCTGCCACAATCAAGCGAAATATCTGTCCGCCATACTTTATCTCGTCATACACCTCTTCCCTCTTAATATCCGGGATGGCTTCCTTTAACAATGCCTCTGCTATACGGTTCCCCATCTGTTCATGCAGTTCGCTTCCACAGAAAGGCTCTATAATCTGCTTAAAATATCTAATTCTTTCATTGTCATTCTGTTCTTTTTTTATTTTCTCATAGATATTCACTAATGCTTTTTCTGTAATATGGCTGAACGGAGGATGCCCCACGTCATGCAGAAGCCCTGCAATGCGTACACTTTCAAAGAGAATAATAAATAATTTAGAGTTGGCAGATCCTACATTTCCGGGCAGTACCCGGTCATAAATTCCTCCGCCAATCTGAAGGCTTTCATAACTACTATGTGCCTGTTGCATAATATTTCCCAGTTTTATAACATATTCTGTATTATCTTTTATCTCCTCAATAATATTCTCTACTTCTACTGCCGCCTTTTTGAAAAAGTTATCGCTATCCTCTGGCGAAGCATTACAGATAGAATTGCTGAAAATTTCCCCACATAAATACATCGTCCCGAAAGAATGCTCCATCCTTTTGGTTCTGTTTGCCGGAAAAGTCATATATGCAGTAGAATTCTGATGAATCCCATGTAACCGATTAAACAGTGTCGTGGCTATAATATCCTTTTCAAAAGAACTGATAACTATCTGTCCGTGTATTGTATCGGCAACAACAGAGCTTTTATCATCTATCTTAAAATTTTTCTTAACGCTTTTATCGTCCATCCGAGTCCCCTTATCAGTAAAATATATGTTCAGTATATAGATATTCAGAAACAAATACAACCCATAAGCAAAATTAGCGCGAAAATTGTCAATTTTTGCAATCCCACACCAAAAAAAGCAGCCGCCCAGGCTCATGCCCAGACAAACTGCTTCTCTTTGTTGTTCAATGATGTATGACCTTGTACCGGCTGACCGGTCTAAGGTTTAAATATAGAAGTTGCCAGATACATCGTCGTTAATTACATAATAAACAAGATTCTCTTCCGGCTTTACATAAAGAGCAACTGTCTTGAAGTCTTCCGGCTTCTGATTCAAATCATACTGCCATACGTCCTTCGCACTCTTTACCAAATCCTCCGTCGTATAAGATTTTCCTGCAAACTGTAAATGAACAACTGCGGTGCTTTCCGCTTTCTTAGCAGCTCTCGTGGTCGTCGCTTTCTCTGTCGTTGTTTTCGCTGCTTTCTTAGTAGTTGTCTTTTTCGCTGCAGTTTTCTTTGCAGCAGGTTTCTTTGCTTCTGCTTTAGCCGCCGGCTTCTTCGCTTCCGCCTTAGGCGCCTCCTGTACTGCAGCTGTTGTAGTTGCTTCTTCCTTCTTTGCCTCTGCAGCTTTAGCTGTCGCCTTTGCAACTGCTGTTTTCTTTGTCTCTGCCATGAGTGTTCTCCTCCCCTGTACTTGCGTACATTCTTAACATTTATGAGCAATATCATCTAGCCATAAAACACTATATCTATACCTTACTGATTATACTACAAAGACGATTGTACCCTAACGATTTATACTTGTCAAGCAACAAACTGTTAGAAATCTGAGGTTAATTCTTTCGATTATAAGGCACTTTGCACGATTTTGGGGAGTTATTTTAACAATTTTACAAACTCATCCGGGCTATAAATTTTTGTTTTTGCGGTTTTAAAGTCTTTCAAATTACATGTTACCAGGCAGTCTGCATTCACCATTTTTGCATATTCATCTTGAAGGCAATCTTCAAAATCTTTAAATTGCACATTATCTATTGCATCTAAAACCTGTTCATGTGAAGCGCCTGTGACTGTTAATATTTTGCAGATATCCCGTAACCACATTCTCCGGTCTTCATCTGGAATCCGAAGGGAATACCATAGCCTCTCTTCTGGCTTGCTCATAATCATAATCTTTGGGAAATGGATACTTCTTTTTCATTTCTTCCATATGCAAAAATGCCTGTCGTTTTTCAGGCAATGGATTCTGAACCTCTATCACCCGCTCCTTTTTTCCCGTTACTATATTAAATTGTCGTATCATATCTATAAAAAATCTAATACTGTCATCATCTGGCAGTGAATCAATCATAGCATATGCTTCCTGTCGCAAAGTCACTTTGATTTCCCCCATTCTTGCCTTATATTATTTACGCACCTTTTCGCTTATATTATACTTCCCTGCCAATTTTTTGTACAATACTTTTTATTAAAATTTCCCACTTCACCGCACCGCAAAATACCCCAGGACCACCGCGCCCAGAATAATCCGGTACCAGCCAAACACCTTGAAATCATGCCGTTTGATATAGCCCATCAGGAAGCGGATTACAATCACGGATACGAGGAAAGCCGCCGCCATGCCGACGAACAGGATGGTCAGCTCCGTCGTGGTGAAGGCGAAACCGAATTTTAAAAGCTTGAGCAGACTCGCGCCAAACATAACGGGAATTGCCAAAACGAAGGTAAATTCCGCCGCCGCCGTTCTGGATACGCCGATTAACAGCGCGCCTACAATCGTCGCGCCGGAGCGGGAAGTCCCCGGAAAAATCGCGGCTATCAGCTGGAATACGCCAATCAGCAGCGCGGTTTTGTAGCTGATCTGGTCCATGCTCGTAATCTTCGGGCGCATATTCTTATTACGTTTTTCAATCACGATGAACGCCACGCCAAAGACAATCAGCGCAATGGCAACGCACCACGGATTATAAAAAAGCGCGTCGAACACATCATCAAAAGCCAGCCCGACAACCGCCGCCGGGACGCACGCTGCCAGAATTTTAAACCAAAGCACGAAAATATCTTTTCGGATGAAAGAATTATTCTCATTCCGCCGTACCAGCCCGGACGCCGCTTCTTTTTTCCCCAGACGGAATGGGAAGATTTTATCAAAAAAGAGGATGACGACCGCCAGAATCGCTCCCAGCTGTATCACCACCAGAAACATATCCCAGAATGTATCCGATACCGCTGCCGAATCAAAGGATACGAACTCATTTAACAAAATCATATGTCCCGTACTGCTGATGGGCAGCCATTCGGTGATTCCTTCCACGATACCGTACAAGATTGCTTTTAAAATTTCTGTCATAATTTCTAATTATCCTCCACTTTTCATTCAACTTACATCTCTCGCTGCCAGACGCGCGGCGCCGGTACAAGCAATCTATCTGCATATTCAGTCAACAACCCCGATGCAGGTAGCCGCTTGTTCGCTACGCACCATTACAATCAATATTCCGCCCGCACAAACTTCCTGAATGCATCTAAGGAGCGTTCCACCTTCTCAGTCTCGATGCAGTAGGCAATACGGAAATACCCCGTCACGCCGAAACTGTCGCCGGGCACCAGAATCAAATCGTATTTTTTCGCCTTCTCGCAAAAAGCGATGGCGTCTTCTTCCATAGCTTTCGGGAACATATAAAAAGTCCCGCCCGGCTCTACGCACGAGAATCCCAGGGAAGTCAGCTCTTTATATAATATGTTCTTATTTCTCTCATATACGGATAAATCTGCAGTCATATCCAATACTTTCGCCACTGCCAGCTGGATAATCGAGGGCGGGCAGTTATGCCCCGTGCCCCTGGAAATCTGCGCGCACATATTCGTAATATACTCCGCGTCGGTGCACGCCGGATTCACCGCGACATAGCCGATTCTTTCACCGGGCAGCGACAGGCTCTTGGAAAAAGAATAACAGGATAAGGTATTGTCATAAAAACGGGACACATAGGGCGCGTCCGTGCCCGCGAATATGATTTCCCGGTACGGCTCGTCGGATATCAGGAAAATATCATGCCCGTATTCTTCGGATTTTGCCGTCATGATACCGGCAAGCTTCTGCAGGGTGCCTGTCGTATAAACGATACCGGATGGGTTGTTTGGCGTGTTAATCAAAACCGCCATTACCTTATCCGTCAGCATTTCCTCAAAAGCCTCAAAGTTAATCTGGAAATCTTTTTCCTGCGCAGGGACAACCCTCAGCGCGGCTCCGCTTAAATTGATATAGGGCTGATATTCCGGGAAATAAGGCGCAAACGTCAAAACCTCATCCCCCGGCTGGGTGACGCACCGGAGTGCATGGGCGATGGCTCCCGCCGCTCCTGTCGTCATGAAAATATGGTTTCCGGTATAGCTCATACCAAAGCGCCTATTTAACGATTGCGCCACCGCCTCCCGGACAGCGGGGATTCCCAGACTCTGGCTGTAACCGTGCAGCTCCATCGGATCCATATTCTGCAGCATATCTATCATGGTGTCCGTAAACGCCTGTGGAACCGGAACCGACGGATTCCCCAGACTGTAATCGAATACATTGTCATACCCGATTTCCTGTCCCCTCGCCGTTGCAAATTCCGAAAGCTGCCGGATAACCGACTTTCCTTTTAACATGTCTTTATATTTTTGTACAATCATACCTGTCTCCATACCTTTCCTAATCTCATAAAATAGAGTTTATCATTTATCGGGGCGTTTGTAAATTCTTTGAAAAACAAGTTTGAAATAAAACCAGACTTGCAGGCGGGGTTGGAATGGGGTAACATGGATGAAATCTGATAAGCCAGATAGAAAAAAGACAGGAACCTGTCATGCGCAGGTCAAAATGAAACTGCGGACGAGAAACACGTCCCTTCTTATAGCCCAAAAATGCCCTTACCTCATTTTTTGATGTCGATTTGATGTCATCCGCCCCATTTGATGTCAGACCATAGCCGAATCATTCCGGCGGGAACTTCCCTAAAAAATATCGCCGCTATTTTCAAGCGTCCTGACTGCTTCCTGCTTCTTTAACTCTGTCGCTTCCGCATAAATATTCATAGTCGTCTCGATGCTGGCATGTCCCATAATGCTCTGGATGACTTTCAGATTCGTCTCGTTTTCACAAAAGCGGGTGCAAAACGTATGCCGGATATGATGACAGGTAAAACGCGGAATCAAAACCGGCTCCCTTCTCTCCCGCTGCGCATTGATGATTTCCTCGGCATTATACGCCTCATAGATTCTCTGGATGGCGTCATTGATGACAATGTGGTTAAACAGGGTTCCGTTTTTATTACGGAAGACAAAACCGCTCATTCCTTCCACCTCCTGCGTATTAAAACCGGTTTTTTCCTGCACGGCATATTCATCCAGAAAAGCCTGTTTCACCGTTTCCATCATCGGAATGGTTCTTATCCCCGCTTCCGTCTTGGGCAGGGAAACATGATAATCTCTTTTCTGTCCGTTCAGCGCAATATATCCGATTGTATGGTTAATACTAATCGAGTCTGTATCATAGTCCAAATCTTCCCAGCGCAGACCGATGATTTCCCCGATACGGCAGCCAGTTCCGAACAGCACCGTAAATAATGGCAGCCAGTGCCGGTAAACGTCACTTTTTTTAATATATCCAAGAAACGCCCTCTGCTGTTCCAGCGTCAACGCATGGCGAATCCCTTTATTTTTCCCGCTGCTTTTCCTGATTTCCGACATTACCCTGTCGGATGGATTATTTCTGATAACGCCGTCCCTGACCGCCATCTCGAATGTCGGATGCAAAACGGTATGTACATTGTCCAGCGAATTGATTTTCAGCCCGCCTTCGTTCAGCAGGGAATAATAGAAAAATTTCACGTCCGAATACTTAATATCCGTTATCAGCCTCTGCCCCAGCGATTCCCTGACGCAGTGGTCATACATATAGATATAATGCGATCTTGTATTTGCCTTCAAATCATATTTTGTAGAAATATATCTGTCGAATACATAATTCAGCGTAGCCTTCCCTTCACAATAACATTGAAGCCCATCCAGCTGGTTCTTTACCAGACGCACCTCTTTTTCCCGAAGCTGCGTCAGGTTCGTCGCATAAATTACCCGTCTTTTTCCGCCGGGATCCATATACTGATAAATATACCGTCCGTCGCTCTTTCTTTGGCATTCCCCTTTGTTTAAAGCTCTGCCTTTGCAATCTTTTCTTGACTTTGCCATTCGTCTTCCCTTCCTTTTCTATCCGCAAGACCATCCTTTTCGTTATACAGTTACGGTTCCTCATGTCCTTTGAAGTGTTTTATTCAGTTGTCAACGTGCGGTTATTCCGGTTATTTATGATATAGAATCATTTTTCCCATTTGCGTTTTCACTTGTTCTTCTGCTTGTTTTTTCATTTGCTTTTTCATTTACTTTACGATGCATTCATCGTTCCGTCTCTGATTTTGTTATTCTTCCGTATCCTAACATACGGCTTTTTTCATTGCAAGTTTTTCCAAAATGATGTCAAATTGATGTCATTTGGCAAAAAATATGCAAAAAAATCTGCATTTTTGGCGCGTTGACGCCCCTTCTATGCATTGTGTCCCACAGACGACGATCATGTCTTACGCCGCTTCGGACACGG
>JAMPHJ010000084.1 GCA_023663465.1 Muribaculaceae bacterium
TGGGATTTCTGAAAGAGAATCCATCATGAATGCAGGCGATTTAACCGCCCTGCATGTAGAAAATAATTGATAAACGTAGTATAGCACATTTATATTCAAAAATGCAATACTAAATTGGAAGTTTTTATAAAACGTATGTTGTAAAGAAAAAATTAAGAACCGTGATATAACAGATTAGGTTATTTAAATCATGATATGCTTTGCATATACTAACAAAGAAGGCGGGCGTCAATCCTTTCGACTAACACCCGCCTCTAAACTATACTGTCCACTGGTCCATACCTCCATTTTTCTTCCTTCGTACTCTTTCCATTTCTCTTTCGTATTAACATACTGTAACGGTCCTTATCCTTTTTCTCAGGTACTTCGCTACTTTTTCTTCTGTACTCGACTACGATTTCTCTGGATACGGTCTCTTGTAAAACCATTCCATCAGCTTCATCTTCAGTTCCTTATTCATTTGTACTTTAAAATGGTTAAAATGGATTTCAGATTATGTTTTCGGTGGTCCGTACCTCGCTTTCTTTATGATATCTATGTGAATTTTGTTTCTTTATGGTTTCATTATACCACTCCATTTTAATTTGTCAACACATTTTTTAAATTTTTTTTAAATTTTTACATATTTCTGGTTTTTCTTCCATTTATTCACACTTTTTCGCTTTCATCCCAATTATTTGCAGTTAAATCCATATCCCGCTATTTCCTTCCCCCCAAACCCTCATTTCTATGATACAATAAACCCAGACCCACATATCAAAAACAAAAACCCAAAAAAGGAGGATACCCATCATGTCCCACAAAACAGAAGCTTTTGCCGCAATGGCACAGTCTATCATTAAAAATCTGGAAAAAAGGAATATGGAAGGATACTACTTTGAGAACAGCGCCGACTGTATCAAAGCAATTCTGGATTCCATGCCGCAAGGCAGCGTTATCAGCTGGGGCGGCAGCGAGACACTCAAGGAAACCAATCTGATGAACGCCATCCAGAACGGCTCTTATGAATTGATTGACAGAAGCAGCGCGAAAAATCCCGACGAGGCAAGGCAACTTTACGCAAAAGCGGTTCTGGCAGATTATTATTTTATGAGTACCAATGCTATCACTATTGACGGGGAATTAATCAACATCGACGGCAACGGCAACCGTGTCGCATGTCTGATTCAGGGACCTGCACACGTCATTATCATCGCCGGCATGAATAAGGTCGTGACCGATGTTCCAAGCGGGGTCGCCAGAGTCAGAAATATGGCATCCCCCGCCAATGCCATACGCCTAAACAGAAAAGTGCCCTGCGCCGTAACAGGACACTGCCAGGACTGCCTTGCGCCCGACTGCTTCTGTAACCAAATCGTCGTTACAAGAAGAAGCGGACATCCGGGCAGAATCAAAGTATACTTAGTAGCAGAAGAGCTGGGGTATTAATACCCCAGCCCGCTTATAGCTGACAAAGCACAAAAATATCATAAATTGCCTTAATCGCCGTCTCAAAATCCGCATTCGCAACGCCGATGATAATATTTAACTCGCTGGATCCCTGGTCTATCATCTTTACGTTGATATTGGAGTGCGCCAGAGCGGAAAAAATTCTGCCCGCCGTGCCTCTCGTAGATTTCATACCGCGCCCCACCACGGCAATCAGCGCCAAATCCGCTTCGATATCGATGGTATCCGGGTCTGCAAGTCTGTGGATGCCTGAGACGACTTTCTGTTCTTTATCCATAAATTCATCCTGATGCACGAAAACAGTCATCGTGTCAATGCCAGACGGTACATGTTCAAACGAAATACCGTTTTCCTCAAATACCTGCAGCACTTTGCGTCCGAATCCGATTTCCGAGTTCATATGGTCTTTTTCAATATTGACGGAACAAAAGCCTTTCTTTCCGGCAATACCCGTAATTACATATTTCGATTTCTGGCAGGTGCTTTCCACAATCCAGGTGCCCTCGTCCTGCGGCGCATTGGTATTTCTGATATTAATTGGGATTCCTTCGCTTCTGACCGGGAAAATGGCGTCTTCATGCAACACCGTCGCTCCCATGTAAGCCAGCTCCCGAAGTTCTTTATAGGTAATGGTCTCAATGCTTACTGGTTTATAGATGATTCTAGGGTCAGCAACCAGAAAGCCCGATACGTCTGTCCAGTTCTCGTATACATCCGCTTTAACCGCTCTCGCTACGATAGAACCGGTGATATCGGAGCCGCCGCGGGAAAAAGTCTTCACCGTCTTATCTTCACGCGCGCCATAGAATCCAGGAATAACAGCATTTTCCATTGAAGCGAGACGTGCGCTCATCAGTTTATTGGTACCTTCTGCATCATACTCGCCATTGTCCTGAAACAAAATTACTTCCGCTGCATCGATAAAATGATATCCCAGATATTCCGCCATGATGATACCATTCAGATACTCTCCTCTGGACGCTGCATAATCCCTGCCCGCTTTTTCCTTAAAGTTCTTAGCGATGACTTTAAATTCGGTTTCCAGTGAAAGCTGCAGGGAAAGACCGTCGATGATTTCCTGATATCTGTCTTTAATCGCCTGCAAAGGCTCTTTAAAATCCTTACCTTCCTGTGCCAGATCATAACATGCATAAAGCATATCCGTCACTTTCGTATCGTCCGCAAATCTTTTCCCCGGTGCAGACGGCACGACAAACGCCCGTTCTTTATCCGCACGAATAATTTCGCCGACTTTCTTAAACTGCTCCGCACTGGCAAGGGAGCTGCCGCCAAATTTCACTACTTTTTTCATAATTTACTCCGTTCCGTCTGTTTCATCAGACATTCCCATTTAATAACAGAAGATATTTTTCGCTTACTGCCATAGTATTGCTGTATTATTTTTCCAGCAAATGGTCGATTAGCGTATGTCCTTTCGCTACATAATGTCCGCTTTCGCTGCATTCTTTCTCATTATAATTCCAGTTTTTATCCAGTTTGTGGGTACTGTCATAAAGCAGGTAGGGCACGCTGTCCGCCGTATGGGTTCTTAACCGGATGGGCGTGGGATGGTCGGGCAATACCAGAAGCCGGTAGTCTACGCCTTTTTCATCTAAAGCTTTCGTCAGCGGAGCTACAACCCTGGAATCCAGATATTCTATCGCCTGTACTTTACGCTCCACACTGCCCTGATGACCCATTTCGTCCGGCGCCTCCAGATGGATGTAGGCAAAATCATAGCCTTCTTCAAGCAGCGCCGTCAGCGCCGCCTGGGTTTTCCCTTCATAATTGGTATGTAATCCGCCGTTTGCTCCTTCTACTTTTGCAACACCCATTCCTGCGCCGGTCGCGATGCCTTTTAACAAATCCACTGCGGATACCATCATGCCTCTTTTCCCGGTTTTCTCTTCAAAAGAAGACAACATCGGTTTCGTGCCGGCTCCCCAGAACCAGCAACAGTTTGCCGGGTTTTTCCCTTGCTTCTTACGTTCTATATTTAAAGGGTGATTTTTTAAAATTTCATAACTTTTTTTCATCATCTCGCGCAGCGCGGTGTCCTCAGGCAGATATTGTCCGATTGTCTGCGTCAGCACATCATGGGGGGGCGTCAGTTCCACGACGCTGCCCTTTTTCCAAATCAGGCAGTGTCTGTAACTTGTGCCCAGATAAAATTGATAGGTTTCATTTTCCAGCTCTTTTCTAACAGCATCCAGCAAAATGCTGCAGTCTTCGGTACTGATTTCCCCAGAGCTGTGATCGATAATAGTCTGTTTCTCAAAAGGAACGTTTTCTTCGGAAATTGTTACGATATTACAACGCAGCGCAATGTCCGTATCTTCCATAGGAACACCGATACTCAGCGCTTCTAAGGGAGAACGTCCCGAATAATATTTCCTGGGGTCATACCCCAATACGGATAAATTCGCGGTATCGGAACCCGGTTTCATGCCCTCTGGAATGGTATGCACCATACCGATTTCAGACTGTTTGCTCAGCCTGTCAAACGTAGGTGTCGCGGCATAGGCTAAAGGTGTCTTCTGGCCCAGACTCTCTATCGGTTCATCCGCCATGCCATCCCCTAAAACTATAATATACTTCATGCCGTTGTCCTGCTCCTTCCTAAGCCTCCATGCGGATTCTGTTGATAATGCCGCCGAGCGCTCCCACTTTCTCATCAAATTCCTTTTCTGTAATAACGGGTGTTATGAAAGCAAATTCCTCTGAAAATCCTGCGTCCACCTCTTCAAGCGACCCGAATGCTTCTTTTGCCTGCGCTTTCTTATCAGCGCTTACGCGGACGAAAAATTGTTTCTTCGTATCCGCAATATCTGTCAACTGCACTTCTTCATCGTCCCAGAAACACATAATCGTCTTGCCCGGATGTCTGGCGCAGTCCACCACATCGGAAACTACCGCGCTCGCCGTCGGCAGTTTTCCTGCACCACGTCCATAATACATCGAGTCCCCCAGCATATTTCCATGAACGTAAACAGCGTTAAACACATCGCTTACGCTATAGAGCGGATGACTCTTGGGAATCATGAAGGGCGCGACCATAGCATAAAAGCCTTCCTCTTTATCCTTGCTCATCGCAAGCAGTTTCACGGAACGCTTCATCTTATGCGCATAGGCAAAATCCGTTGCGGTAATCCTGGTAATGCCTTCCGTATAAATCTTTTCATAATTGACGTTCTTTCCTTTCATCAGGGAAGAAAGAATCGCAATTTTCCTACAGGCATCATAGCCTTCTACGTCCGCTTCAGGATTCTTTTCCGCATATCCTTTATCCTGCGCCTCTTTTAACACATCTTCAAAACTGGCGCCGTTCTCTTCCATCTTTGTTAAAATGTAGTTCGTCGTACCGTTTAAAATACCGGTAATTGCATCCAGCTTCTCTGCAGTCAGGGAATAATTCAACGGTCTGATAATCGGAATGCCGCCGCCTACGCTGGCCTCAAACAAATAATTGCAATGATTTTCCCTTGCAATACGAAGCAATTCCGGTCCGTGATTCGCAACCAATTCTTTATTGGACGTGCAGACGCTTTTCCCCGCGAGTAGTGCATTTTTTGAAAATGTATAAGCCGGTTCGTTTCCACCCATTGTCTCGCAAATAATAGACACTTCCGGATCCTGTAGAATCACATTGAAATCATGGATGACCTTATCCGCATGGGGATCTCCTGGAAAATCCCGCAAATCCAGAATATATTTTACGTTTAAGTCGGTTCCCGCCTTCTTATTGATATCCGCTTTATTTGCCTCGATAACTTCTACGACGCCGCTTCCTACCGTACCATATCCCAAAACCGCTACCTGAATCATTTTCCCATTATTCCTCTCTTTCTCTTTCTTTCGTCCTTATAACAAGAGCCTGTCCGCTCAGATAAGCGGATATTTATCCGTCAACTCTTTTACAATCGCACGCGCTTGCACAATCCCCGCTTCGCCCTCTTTGATGATAATGGAAATTGCTTCCGCCACCCTATCCATATCAGCCGTATTTAAACCGCGGGACGTCGCCGCCGGTGTCCCCAGACGGATACCACTTGTTACAAACGGCGATTTCGGGTCGTTCGGAATCGTATTCTTATTGGCAGTGATATGCGCCTCGTCCAAAAGTTTCTCGACTGCCTTGCCTGTCAAATCATAATTGGTCAAATCCACCAGCATCAGATGGTTGTCCGTACCGCCGGATACAATCTTGATATCCCTTGCAAGCAGACCTTTGCACAATGCCTGCGCATTATCAATAACACCCTGCTGGTATTCTTTAAACGCCGGCGTAAGCGCTTCTTGAAAGCAAACTGCCTTTGCCGCGATCACATGCATCAGGGGACCGCCCTGGATACCGGGGAATATCGCTTTGTTAAAATTATATTTATCCGCCACTTCCTGGCTTGACATAATCATACCGCCGCGGGGTCCGCGCAGGGTCTTATGGGTCGTCGTCGTCGTTACATGCGCGTAAGGAATCGGACTCGGATGAAGACCTGTCGCCACAAGTCCCGCGATGTGCGCAATATCTACCATTAACACGGCTCCCACTTCGTCCGCTATTTCCCTAAATCTCTTGAAATCCAGCGTTCTCGCATAGGCGGACGCTCCCGCTACAATCATTTTCGGTTTACATTCCAATGCAATCTCGCGGACTTTATCATAATCCAGAAAACCTTCGTCATTCACGCCGTAAGGCACGCAATGGAAATATTTTCCCGACATATTGACCGGTGAACCGTGGGAAAGATGTCCGCCATGATCCAGATTCATGCCCATAAACGTATCACCCGGCTCCATAACCGCAAAAAATACCGCCATGTTCGCCTGCGCCCCGGAATGCGGCTGCACATTGACATACTCACAGCCAAATAACTTTTTCGCACGTTCTCTTGCTAGATTTTCCACGACGTCAACACATTCGCATCCGCCATAATATCTTTTTCCCGGATAACCTTCTGCATACTTATTGGTCAGCGGACTTCCCATCGCCGCCATAACCGCCTTACTCACCCAGTTTTCCGATGCAATCAGTTCGATATGGGAATTTTGTCGTTCCTGCTCATCCTCTATCGCCTGTGCGATTTCTGGGTCTGTCATTCTTACTTCTTCTAATGAATACATGTCTGCTCCTGCCTTTCGCTTTCCTATATTTTCCTATTATAATATAAAACAATCCGTTATGAAAATCAGTATGAGTATATCATATGAAAGGTGCGGGGCGCAATATATAAAAAATCTTTTTAAGGAAGGTGGAATCCTTCATGAAGGGCAGACAATTCCCTGCTTCTCATTGAAGGCAGGACATGTTATACTAATATCATATTCATTTCGACAAAAAATACAAAATATAACGAGGTGGCGCCATGTATTATATCATTTTAAATCCTGCGTCTAAATCCGGCAGGGGAATCCAAATCTGGAAGCGTTTAAAACCCATTTTTAAACAAAAAAACCTTCCTTACAAGCTGGTTATCTCAAAATATAGCGGACATATAGCAAAGTCTGTTAAAAAACTAACAACAAATATCCCTGAAAATGCTACACTTCCCCTGAATCTTATCATCTTAGGCGGCGACGGCACCGTCAATGAAGTCTTGCAGGGTATTCAGGATTTCTCGAAGGTGCGTCTCGGTTATATTCCTACCGGTTCTAGCAACGATTTGGCAAGGGATATGCGGCTGCCGAAAAAACCGGAAGAAATTCTGGATAGGATTCTGAGTGATCAGTTTCATCGCACCCTCGACTTGGGCGTCCTTACTTATGATGAACACTCCCAGACAACACCAAGACTTAAAGACACCCCTATGTCAAAGCGCAGATACTTCGCCATAAGCAGCGGTATCGGTTTTGACGCCGCCGTATGCGAGGAAGCGCTTGCCTCCCCCACAAAGGACGCTCTGAACCGGTTCAAACTTGGAAAGCTGACTTATCTCAGCATTGCGCTTAGACAGCTGATTTCTGCTAAGCCCGTGTCTTGCGACATTTATCTGGACGATAAACCGCCTATTCATCTAAATCGGTTTCTTTTCACCGCATCGATGATACACCAATACGAAGGCGGCGGTTTCCAATTCTGCCCTCAGGCCAATCCCCAGGATGGTCTGTTGGACGTATTTGTCGCCGGCAATCTGCCCAAAGCGCTTATCCTGCTGGCGCTGCCTACCGCCTTCTTTGGAAAACACTATATTTTCCCGCAATTATTCCATTACCAGGCACAGAAGGTCGAACTACAAACCTCGGCTCCGCTCTGGGTACATACCGACGGGGAAGTCCCGATAAAATCTGACCACATTTATCTGCTCTGCCAGAAACAGAAAATCACCTTTCTCGCCTGAGCAAATTGAACAATATTGCTATTTTTTGCAAGAAAACAAAGAAATTTTTATCTAAAAAGTATCGTGACTTTTCCCGGCAATCTGCTAATATATTCATCATATAGAAATAATTATTATTAGCTGAAAAGATTTGTCCGGGAAAAGAGAGCGTATCATCATGAAAACCTGTAGGAATTTTTTTGAAAAATATAAACATGCCATACCGCTGCTTATCTATTTTGCCGTCTATATGGCATGGTTCGGCTATCTGGAACAGACGGTGCAGCATTACCGCATTATCCATGTCGCATTGGACGACTATATCCCGTTCTGCGAGGTATTTGTCATTCCCTATTATCTATGGTTTGTTTATGTGGCAGTTACTGTCGCCTATTTCTTCCTAAAAGATAAAGACGATTATTTTAAATGTTGTATTTTCCTATTCACCGGCATGACCATTTTCCTGATTGTCTCTACACTGTTCCCGAACGGACACCATCTGAGACCATACAGTATGCCGCGGGATAATATTTTTACGCAGTTAGTAGCGCTATTGTACAAGGCGGATACCCCTACGAACATCTGTCCCAGCATCCATGTATATAATTCGCTTGGCTGCCACTTCGCCATTATCAGAAGCAAGCATTTTGAGAATCATAAAGGTGTACGGTTCGCCTCTCTGGCTCTCTGTACATCCATCATACTGTCAACCATGTTTATCAAACAGCACTCCGTGTTCGATGTGATAACAGCATTTATTATAGCAGCTGTTATGTATCTGGTTGTATACCGCTTCGACGCTATCTTAACCTGGAAACATAATCTCGCTCATAGTAAGAAAAAACCGGGACCAGAGACTCTCTAGTCCCTATTTTATTTATGACCTTATAACATCAGATTTATCCCTAAAGCGCATGCATCAGTTGAATTTGAAAAAGCGGCGGCATATCTTATAGGCTTCCACCGATATCTTCCTGCCGCCTTTGCCCGGAAGATTCATGGAATTACCCATGATTCCGTAACGAAGCCGGATATAGAGAAGCATGTCCTTTTGTTTGATATCCTTCCAAAGCGCTTTCTTTTTTTCCAGATTCTCATCCGTACCGGAACAAATCAGCAGAACTGAGGATATAACGGTAATGATTTCCAGATAATTCACCATATAGGCGCGCAGTCTGCGCTCTCTGTTGACGCTCGATTTCTTCTGCGACTGACATTCCAGCAGATAATCCAGCATCATTTTATTGACCTGTAGCTGCTGGTCGATTCTGGATATCATAACAGCTTCATTGACAGACTGCCCTTCCCTGCCAATATAATAACGGTAGAAATTGACGTCCAGATAGTACATCGTCTTTACATAGGGCAGCGGCTCGAACACGAAAAGATTATCGACATAGAACGTATGTTCTGGAAGTTTGAGTCCGCATTCCCGAAGCAGTTTTGTTCTGAAAATAACGGAATGCATCAATATATACTGTCCCTTGTGGAAATGTTTCACTTCATCCCATGTGAAAATCTTATTTTTAGGCAAAGCATGATGGTATTTCATGACCTTATTCTTCTTTTCGCCTTCTTTTTCGTAGACGAAGTTACTAATCAGCATGTCCAATACGGTGTTGCCGCCCGCCAGTTCCCGCAGTGTTTCCAGAATTTCCAGATAGGCGCTTTCCTTCACCCAGTCGTCGCTGTCCACCACTTTAAAGTATAATCCTTTCGCATGTTCCAGCCCTGTATTGACTGCTGCGCCATGCCCGCCGTTTTCCTGATGAATCGCTTTGACGATTCCCGGATGCATCGCGGCATATTCCTCCGCAATTTCACCCGTTTTGTCCGTGGAACCGTCGTCCACAATTAAAATTTCCACATCTTCCCCACCCACAAGCAGGGATTCTATGCATTTTCTCATATATGCCTCAGAATTATAACTCGGAATCGCTATTGACAGTAGCTTCATGTGTACCCCTCCTGATTCTCATAAAATCCGTATAAGCGGCAAACGCAGAAGGAATCGGATAATTCTCTTCCGTTTCTTTAGACGTTGCAAAAAGTAATTCTTCCCTCGGCTGCATACGCTCTAACTCATCCACCCGGATAACATAACCTATCATATGCCATTCTTTATGGGTAAAAACATGTTTAGAGTCTGGCAGCTTTTCAATCCGAAGGGGGCGCACCCCCTGAGACTTCAAATAGTCGATTACCTTATCCGGCGTCTGATGTCCTTCCATCGTGGGAAATTCATACATTCCTGCCAGAAGTCCCTTTCCCGCCCGTTTACGAAGTGCGACCTTATTCTCATCTTGAATAACCAGAATCGTCTTATCCTCGATACGCCGGGGTTTCTTCGGCGCTTTCTTGGGAAATTCCTGGATTCTTCCTGCTTTCTTTGCCTCACAAATCAGCTCCCACGGACATTTATCGCACTTTGCTGCACCGTTTGGTACGCAGACCATCGCTCCAAGTTCCATCAGCGCCTGATTAAAGTCGCCCGGACGCCCTCCCGGTATCACGTCTAGCAAATCGGCTTCTATTTCCTTTTTTACCTTTGCATCCAGTATGTCCCTCTCATCCAGCCGCAGCCTTGCTAACACCCGCAGTACATTTCCGTCAACGGCGGGCGCCGCATGGTGAAATGCAATCGAAGAGATGGCTCCCGCCGTATAACTGCCAATTCCTGGCAGGCTGATAAGCTCTTCGTAAGTTTCCGGCATCCTGCCTTCATACTCCGCCATAATCTGCAAAGCTGCTTTTTTCAGGTTTCTCGCCCGGTTATAGTATCCAAGCCCTTCCCATAGTTTGAGCAGTCTCTCTTCTTCTACGTCTGCAAGACTTGCGATATCTGGAAGTTCCTTTATAAATCTGTCATAATAAGGCTTGACCGCTTCCACCCGCGTCTGCTGTAACATGATTTCCGAAAGCCACACATGGTAAGGCGTAGGTTCCTCGCGCCAGGGCAGAACCCTTCTTCCTCTATCATACCAGGCAAGCAGCGGTTCTACCGCCTCATCCAGAGGGGATAAAAAAACCGGGATTTCGTCCTGCAGCTGTAAACTATCCTCTGAAACTTCACAATCATATGCCAGCAAGCGCACTCCCGCCCGCCTTGCCTTCTGCAGTGCAGAGCCGAAAACAGGCTGTGTTTCCCAGTTCGGGGAAAATGAAAGACAGCCCTTCATCTGGATGACAAATAGAAGATACGCTTCATAGCCTTCCCCTTTTGCCTGAATTAATTCTTCCACATGCTTCACGGCGCGCTCCGAAGGAGCGTCCGGAAATGCCGCCCGGTTGTCGTTTTCTAATGTAACGCCTTTCACTTCCAGAAAAATCTTCTGCCCGGAGGCAGTTTCCAGATAAAAGTCAAACCGTGAATTTTTATAAGTTGTTTCTGGACGTATCAGCGTTAAATCAGGGAAAAGATGTCCTTTCTCCAGCCATTCTTCCACGACTTTATTGGGCGCGTTGGAATCCACATTGACAAGTCTTCCCTCTTTTTGTACCGCGACAAGGTCATATGCCGTCGCCCGATTGTCGTTTCCGCTCTTTTCTAAATACACTGTCGCATGTTCCTGCAGTAGTTCCCTGCACCTGCCCGTATTTTTGACATGCGCCCTTATCCGCTGTCCATTTAGATCCACATAGGCAACAAACCGATTCGGTCTGGATACAAACTCCGCTTCCGTTATATTATGATATCTCATATGCATCTACCGTCAATTTACTTATCTAAAAATATTTTATCCGCTGTCGGGCGCCTTCTTTTTATAAGGCACCCGTGCCGCCGGTACTACCTCGGAAGCATTCTTCGTATGCACAATCTGGTCATCAAAGAAAATATGTGCTCCAAAGGCTTTCAATATATCTTTCTTCTGGACTCCGCCAAGGAAAAAAGCTTCGTCAATCCTTACATTCCAGGCACGCAGGGTACGGATAACCCTTTCATGCGCAGGCGCGCTTCTCGATGTTACAAGCGCGGTTCTGATTGGCGCTTCGTCCGCCGTGAAATCTTTCTGCAGCTTGGACAACGTCTTTAAAAACTTGGCAAATGGTCCTGCCTTCAGCGGATTATCCGCATTTTTCCTTTCATTTTCCTCAAAAGCTTCCAGTCCCTGTTCTTTAAAAATCTGTTCCGACTCATCGGAAAAAAGTACCGCGTCCCCATCAAATGCGATTCTTATCTGTTTAATCTGATGTTCGCAGTCATATGTATGAATACCATCACTGCAGATAATTCCTGCGGCAATATTAAAATCTATCGCACTCTGCACGTCATCCTCATATGCTGAAAGAAACAAATCCGTCTTAAACGCTTCCAGATAAGGTGCAAGAGATGCCCCACTTGCCAGTACTGCCCTCGTAATATTCAAGCCGTAATAACTGATAGCGTTAAACACACGAAGCGATGTATCCGGGCTGTTACGGGACATGATAATTACTTCCACACACCCTTCTTTGCCGGGCAGATTATTCAAATTTAATAATGCTTTAATCAACGGGAATCCCGGTCCCGGGCGCAAAATCTCATCTTCATGCTCTACCTGATAGCGGCAGTAAGCTTCCACGCCGTCCCGCTCAAAAATCTGATTCTCATCAGATAAATCAAACAGCGCCCTTGAAGAAACGCCTACAACAAGTCTGCTTTCCAAATCATAAGACATACTATCCCTCCATTCCGCTTCATTCCAAACCGGTTTTGCGATTCCATGCGCATCAGTCCCCGGATTATCCGATAGATTACGCGCTGCCTATGGATTCTCTGCAAAATTCCTGTTTACGGATGACGGATAGTCTATTGTAGTTGCCTATGGGCGCTCCCTTATGTCTTTGCCTATCGCAGACGGCTGCTTTCATATTTGGCAAAAGTCAGAAGACAATTTTTCAATTCCTCGTATCTGTCTTCTATTTCGCCTTCCTTGATTTCAACATCTACTGCAACTGCCATCGTATTAATCATTTCATTATCGATACGATTATGGAGCATCGACAGAATTTCCAACCGCTGCTCATAAGAATCCGCATCCAGAAATTGTAATACCAGAGGATCTATATTCAGTTCTTCCTGTGCTTCATACTGCGAAAATCCGTCCGGTTCATCTGCCGGGGCTTTCGCCTGCTGCGCCATCTCTGACAGTTCCATATCCGGGCTTTCTTTCACTGCGCGATTTTCCTGCTCTGCGCTGCGAAGTTCAAACCGGTATCTCTGGTCTGCGTGTGGGTATTTCGACCTGTCTACCTCTTCCATAAAAGAATCCAGCGGTCTTACATATATCTGGAAATCACCATACATCGCCTGATAAACGACCATCTGCTCACCGGTTTCACTATGCCTCGCCAAGCATCTTACCTGATACAGGCTGCCTTTAAAATGTCTGTACAATTCCTGCGGTTGTGGATTATGTCTCATTTCGTACTCCGTTTCTGTTTCTACAATGTTCCTACAAATGTGAGTCCTGCATAAGCCTGTCTGGGCTTCTGCGTTTCTTCTCGTACTATTATAATCCCAAACCTCGGAAATGTCATTCTTTCTATTCTTAATTTTTTGAAAGAAACAGGAAAATCATGTTTCCAGAAAACAATAGTTAAAACTGCAGACAGGGTCTGCAAATTCCGCAGCCGCCAATTGATGCAGCAGTTCTTCCTTCTCTGCGTGGTCTAAAGCATTTATTTTCCGATGATGTATCAGTACCGTATAGGTCCGGTTTCCTGTTTCATCCATAATCCATCGAATTGTAATGCCGCTGTTGGGATATCCTCTCTCATCAAGCAGCTTTTCCATACCGGATAAGTATTCTTTCTCCATCATGGCATAATATTTCTTCTTATCCTTGTATTCTGTCTTGTTCCTGCTCATGACGGTTTCTGTCGTACAAAACAGAATCGTAAAAATCAGCGCGATTGCCAGAATAATCAGCCTCGTTTTCTTCTTTTCCATTCTCTTTCCCATACTTCCTCCATTTCCAATCAGAACAAATGTTCTTATTTGATTATAAAACAAATGTTCGATTTTTGCAATATCTGTTTTCGACGGCGCGCCGTGAAAAATTGCAGATTGACAAGCGTTTCTTGTAAAACTACTTATAGCATATCAGAAATAGTATCCTATAAATGGTACTGAATGGGTTTTGGGCTACAAAAAATGCCTGGAAATCTA